>JACMLR010000002.1 GCA_014379515.1 Chitinophagaceae bacterium | reverse complement strand
CAATCGTGGTATTTTCAGTCAGAGCGAGAAACAGAGCGGGAGCGACTTCCCCGCTCCCGCTCTGTTTCTCGCTCTGTTTCTGGCTCTCCCTCTCATTCGGTGATCAAACAACAAAAAAGGCCGCCTTTTTGGGCGACCTTCAAATTTCTACGGAACCAGTATTACTGTTGAGGTTGCTCGACCTCTTTCTCTTTTTTCTTTTTTCCTTTTGGCGCCAGCATGATAAACATCCTTTTCCCTTCAAGTTTTGGAAGTGCTTCAGGTTGCCCAATTTCCTGCAAACGTTCAGCAAATTTGAGCAACAATAATTCTCCACGTTCCTTGAATTGGATCGCACGTCCTTTAAACTGGACGTATGCTTTTACCTTGTTACCATCTTTCAAAAACCCTTCGGCATGACGTGATTTAAAATCAAAGTCATGATCATCCGTGTTAGGTGTAAAGCGTATTTCCTTTACTTCGGAAACTTTGGCTTTCGCCTTCATTTCCTTTTCCTTCTTCTTCTTATCGTATAAAAACTTGTTGTAGTCAATTACTTTGCAAACCGGAGGATCTGCATTTGGTGAAATTTCGACAAGATCAAGCTGTTGTTGTTGTGCGATCTTTAGCGCCTCCTGGGTGGAGTAAACACCAATCTCTACATTATCACCTACCAGTCGCACCTGCGGCACTCGGATAAAGTGATTGATTCGATGTTCTGCTTCTCTGCGTGGTGCAAATCTGCCACGGTTAAATCCACCTGGACCGCCAGGTTTATTAAAAGGTCTTCCCGGTAATGCCATTTATAATCTTTAGATTAAGTCCACCCTGTATGGACGTTTGTTTTTTATGATTTCCTCAACCAGGACTTGAGGATGTTGAATATTTAATCGCTGCTGCGTTCTTTAATCTCTGAATTCAATTCAAGTATAAATTCATCTGCTGCTTTCGTGCCAAGATCTCCCTTACCCTGACGGCGAACCGAAATTTTTTCTTCCGTCATTTCTTTTTCACCTACAACGATCATATATGGTACCCGAAGAAGTTCTGTGTCACGAATTTTCTTTCCAATCTTCTCATTGCGGTCGTCAACTTCACCACGAATATCTGCATTTTTCAACTTCTGCAAAATAGTTTGTGCATAGGGCAAATACTTGTCGCTAATGGGGAGAACTTTCACCTGGACCGGAGCTAACCACAGCGGAAATTTACCAGCATAATGCTCAAGAAGAAACCCGATAAATCGTTCATGTGTTCCCAATGGGGCGCGATGGATGATAAGCGGGGTTTCAGGCTTATTATCAGCATTGATGAATTCCAGTTTGAAGCTGCGACCCTGTGAAAAGTCCACCTGGTTAGTTGCCAGGGTAAATTCCCGGCCAATCACACTAAAGATTTGAACGTCGATTTTCGGACCATAGAAAGCGGCCTCATCCTGAACCTCGACGTAAGGGATATTTGAACTTATGAGCACTTCTCTAACCATTTGTTCGGTCTCTTGCCAAAGCTGTGGCTCGTCAACATATTTTTTTCCGAGTTTTTCTGGAGAGTGCAAACTCAGGCGCATTACATATTTATCGATGCCAAAAATTTTGAAGTATTTCTGGTACATATCGTTGACTGCTCGAAATTCCTGTTCGAATTGTTGTTTCGTGCAATAGATATGTGCATCGTTCATGTGAAGGCAGCGAACACGCATCAGCCCGAATAATTCACCACTTTGTTCATACCGGTACACAGTACCATATTCTGCAATCCGGTAAGGAAGATCCCGGTAGCTCTTTGGTTCCGCAGCAAAGATTTTGTGGTGATGGGGACAATTCATTGACTTCAGGTAGTATTTTTCTCCATCCATTTCCATTGGTGGATACATACTATCTGCATAATACGGAAGGTGACCGCTGGTGATGTACATACTTTCCTTTGCGATATGTGGTGTAACCACTCGTTTGTACCCGCCCGCGTTCTCGGTTTCCTTTGCCAGCTTTTCCAGTTCTTCGATTATGACGGTACCGTTGGGCATCCACATGATCAATCCCTGCCCAACATCATCGTCCATTGTATAAATCCCGAGCTCTTTACCAAGTTTGCGGTGATCCCGCTTTTTGGCTTCTTCCAGCAACTGCAGGTATTCTTCCAGTTCTTTTTGAGACGGGAATGTGACACCATACAACCTGGTAAGTTGTTTATTTTTCTCATCGCCTTTCCAATAGGCACCGGCGATATTCGTGAGTTTGATTGCCTTGATCAAACCGGTAGCTGGGATATGTGGACCCCGACATAAATCTGTAAAATTTCCCTGCGTGTAAAAAGTGATTTCACCATCTTGTAAGTTTTGTAACAAATCAAGTTTGTAGTGATCATCCTTTTCCTCGAAATATTTCAGCGCTTCACCCTTTCCTATTTCTTTCCGAAGAAATGCAGCATTCTTTTTCGCCAGCTCATTCATCTTTTTCTCAAGGATATGCAAATCTTCCTCGGTCAGTTTACGATCGCCCAAATCCATATCGTAATAGAAACCGCGCGGGTTTTCTGTTGCCGGCCCAACCCAGAATTTAACTCCTGGGTAAAGTGACTCAACCGCCTCAGCCATTAGGTGTGCGGAAGAATGCCAGAAAGTAGTCTTGCCTTCCTTATCATCCCACGTGAGTAATTTCAATGTGCTGTCAGATGTTATCGGGCGGCTCACATCCCATACCTGGTTATTCACACTTGCTGCTAACACTTTCCTTGCTAATCCTTCACTGATCGATTTGGCAATGTCGAGGGCTGAAGACCCTGACTCATATTCTCGTATTGCCCCATCAGGAAAAGTAATTTTCATCATAATTTTAATCTTATCCTTGTATTTTTCAGACCGCAAATTTAACGAACTTTTGCCTACGAAGAGGTACGATTATTCTCGTAACCAACCGAAAAAAGCTAATTTGCCAGCGTGCATTTAATGAATATGAAGACACTTTTATTCCTACTATTTTCCCTGATGTCCGTTTCTGCAATTAGTCAGGACGTTACCGGTATCTGGCGCGGCTATTTTAACCAGGTAGATTATGTGCGCGATGCCGAAGGCAACAAAACGAAAGTAACACGCGAACGATACAAACTGGAAGTTCAGTTAGATCAACGCGACAATCGTTTTAATGGAGTCACCTACTCCTATCTCACAACTGTCTTTTACGGGAAAGCAAGTGCTGCAGGTACCGTCAATCAGAAAACAAAAAAGATATTACTCGACGAATTAAAAATTGTCGAGGTAAGAATGTCGGGGCTAAGCGATGCATGTATAATGACGTTCTTTCTCCAATATGCAAAATCAGGTGATGAGGAATTCCTGGAGGGAACTTATACCAGTATGAACACGCGCGACTCAACTAGCTGCGGACGTGGGACCGTTTTTTTGCGACGCGTGGTCACCTCTGATTTTTATAAAGAACCCTTTCTTGTGACGCGTGAAAAAGAAATTGAAGACGCGAAAAAAAATGAAACCAAAATTGGAGTAAGAGTGGATCCTACTGTTAAAAAAGTTGTGACCACTCCACCAGTAACAAAAAAGACGCCCACCACCAAACCCCCGGTTACAAATAACACCGCGAAAACGGGGCAGCAGAAAAAAATTAACCCGCCTCCTGTTACGGAGAAAAAGATTGCGAAGGCCGACCCTGTTCCATCAAAGGATATAAAACTTGCGACCGTCGATACACCAAAGAAAACCGAGCGTAAAATAACTCCATCTGTAATACCTCGTGTTCTTGCAACAAGAGAAAACGAAGTGGTAAAGACGATCATCACCAATTCCAAGGAAATTATTATAAATGTT
This sequence comes from Chitinophagaceae bacterium, assembly GCA_014379515.1. Taxonomy (GTDB): domain Bacteria; phylum Bacteroidota; class Bacteroidia; order Chitinophagales; family Chitinophagaceae; genus Endoryza. Next base: position 1,560 of record JACMLR010000002.1, on the reverse strand, counting down.
TATGATAATGGTGCGATCGACAATGATACAGTGAGTGTTTACCTCGATAAGAAACTCGTTCTATCAAAACAGCGATTAACCGGGAAAGCATTGCAAGTCAAATTTCAATTAGATGAAACCAACGACTATCATGAACTCGTAATGGTTGCGGAGAATCTTGGAGAAATTCCACCGAATACTTCGCTGATGGTGGTGAATGCTGGTAACAAACAATATGAAGTTCGGATCACTTCGAATGAACAGAAAAACGCGGTTGTTATATTCAAATACGAAAAAGATTAGACATCTTACCGTTCACATAAATTCAATTTCCGGATGACTGTCGTTCGGGTAAATTAATGGATATTCGTTTTATGCGCATTCTCCACCTGTTTGTTATGATTTTATTCGCGGCTTCCCTGCCGGCGCAAAATCTAACCGGAGTCTGGAGAGGCAAAAGAACCCAGGTAAATGGTGGGTGCTATCCAGAGTATTGGCTCGAATTGCACGTATATTATACAAAGGACAATGCGATTATGGGCAATGCCTATAATTATTATGATAAAGACCGGTTTACTAAAATCAATTTCACTGGTCGGTATAACCCGCAAACTAAAAGACTGGTCATAATTGAAAATGCGGTGGTACAATATAATGTACCGGCAAACTGTATCCCCTGTATTAAGACATACGATTTGAATTGGCTGTTGTCGGACAAGCAATCACTTGATGGCGATTGGAAAGGCCATGAGATGGGCAATAACAATATGTGCCCTCCTGGTCGAATTCATCTTGATAAAGAAGCGGTGTCTGTTTTCCCTGTAGATGTGTTTCAGAATGACACGCTCGTTGGTCTCCAAAAAAACCTGAAACTGCAACAACGGGAGAAAGAGATTGTGCAGACAATCGCTATCGATACAAGTGAAATCAAGATCGAATTGTACGACAACGCGGAGATCGATGGCGATACGGTTACGGTTTTTTTAAACAATACATTACTCCTTTACAAGAAGCGGTTAACTGACAAACCTCTTACATTAAATTTTACAGCATTCCCGAACATGGATTATGAATTCATGATGTATGCCGATAATCTCGGAAAAATTCCGCCCAATACATCGCTGATGGTGATCACCGTTGGAAAAAAACGTTATGAAATGCGGATCTCTTCGAGTGAACAAAAAAGTGCTGTTGTTCGTTTCCGTTATCAATTGTAGCAACTTGATTCTTACAGTTTCATTTGTAATATCGGGTAATCCTTTCCTTCGTTGTCTTTCTCGAGACGATTATAAACTTCAAAGCCGAATCGGGAATAAAATTCAAGGGCTTGCAGATTTCCTTCGTTTACATCCACGCTTGTTGCCCTTAATTCATAAATGGCGAACTCCACCAATGTTTTTCCAACACCTTTTCCTATCCATTCCGGATCGATAAAAAGCATTTCAATCTTACCATCTGAAACTCCAATGAAGCCAATAAATTTCAAACCAGCAAACGCGCAGTAGACGGAAAAACTATTGAAGTCGATTGCCTTAACAATTGTTTTATAAAAATCAATATCACCGGGATTTATAAAATTGT
>JACMLR010000186.1 GCA_014379515.1 Chitinophagaceae bacterium | reverse complement strand
GATGGTACAATTGCCACTTATAGCTGGACCAAAATTGCCGGACCCGCATCCTTTGCGATTGGCAATGCAGCAGCGGCTTCAACAGGTGTAACAAATTTCAGCCAGGGGACTTACCAGTTTCGATTGGTAGTGACGGATAATCGTGGTGGAGTAGACAGCGACACAGTTTCTATAACTGTTAATGGTGCGCTTCCACCGCCGAATCAGGCACCGAATGCAAATGCAGGAACAGACATCAGTATTACATTACCTGTAAACAACACAACATTGAACGGAACAGCGTCGTCCGATCCGGATGGCACGGTCAGTTCATACAATTGGGCAAAAATCAGTGGACCTGCTCAATTCACCATTGCCAATACTAATTCGGCATCTACAGCACTCAGCAACCTTGCGCAGGGCACGTATAGCTTCCGACTGGTGATCGCCGACAATTCCGGTGCAACAGACAGCGATACCGTAACCGTGACTGTGAATGCAGCTCCGCCGGTTCCGAATGTTGCACCATGGGCAAATGCAGGAACAGACTTTTCTGTGAATCTTCCTACGGCAACTGTTTATCTCAATGGTGCTGGCTCATCGGATCCAGATGGATCTATTACCAATTATGATTGGGTTAAGATCAGCGGACCTGGCGCAATCACAATCGTCAATTCTACCACCGCACTACCTTCTGTGGTTGGCCTGCAGGCAGGCACTTATATTTTCGAATTGACAGTTACCGATAATAGAGGAGCGACATCGAAAGACCGCGTGCAGATTGTTGTCAACAGCGTTGTTAACAGTAAACCGTTGGCAAATGCTGGTAATGATACCACAATTGCGGTTCCATCGAGCTCGTCGTTATTAAATGGCACAGCTTCGAAAGACAATGATGGATCGATCAGTGGTTACTTGTGGAGACAGATCAATGGACCATCGAGCGCTTTGATTCAAAACAATGTAGTTGATTTGACAATAGTCAATGAATTAGTGGCGGGCGATTACACTTTTGAATTAACTGTCACCGATAATAAAGGGGCGACTGCAAAGGATACTGTCGCCATTACAGTAGTCAATATTTTCCGTTACGAAGAGAGCCTAAGAGTATTTCCAAATCCAAGCATCGGGGCAGTAACAATTCGCTGCGTCAGCGATTCTTTAGGCCAAGCAAAAGTGAGTGTATATGACATGAGTGGAAATATTGTAAGAACAATTCTTTACAATAAGTTACAATCAAGTGTAGATGTGAAGACAGATTTTACAGGACTGAAGGCCGGCACTTATTATATCGAAGTATTAATTGAATCTCGGAAAAAAATGATAACCAAGTTTATAAAGCAGTAAGCTGAATATTAAATAGCAAGTTACGAAAAGGGTGATCGGAAGATCGCCCTTTTTTGTTAGGCTAACTACTCAGAAAAATTCAACGTTATATCTACAAAAATTAGCCATTCATCACTACACCTATTGCATAATTCCTGCTTTTACTTTGCATTTGATTAATGCGGAGAACAGCGAAAGGTGAAAAAAATACTTTCAACGTGTGGAAAAATCATAATGGACTGACAGTTAGTTTGTAGAAAAAAAATTGTGTACATCTTTCTACAATTTGAGTTGCGATTAAATTTCTCAAACTGTTTTTGGCATAGTCATTGCAAATTTTTTTCGATTTTTTTCCAATCCTGTTTAAACTCAAAAATGGTTATCGACGGTTCTGATTTTCCTACTCAACACGAGTATTCGGGTACGCAACATGCGTAATCCGAACAGGCTCGAAGCGACCACGAGTTCCATAGTTAGTCCACGGAAAGCAATCTCGATGATATCATCAATTGATACTATCGGTTTTTGTTCGCGTAATTAATTTTTAACCCTGGAAAGTGCTTTGATTTTTTCTATGAAAAATTTTCTGATTGTAGCTCTGATGTTGTCCCCCTTTTTTGCGGCGGCACAACAAGTCCCGAAAAGTTTAACTGCGTCAAACGGTGTTTTCATTGGCTTCTATGAATACAAGCCGACTGATTACAATTCAAACCCAAATACGCAGTATCCTGTCATTATCTTTTTGCATGGTATTGGCGAAAGAGGTGATGGCGTTACGAATCTTCCGCTTGTTTTAAGCAATGGTGTACCGCAGAAAATTAATCTCGGTCATAACATGCGTTTCTTTTGGAATGGGCGGTGGGAAACATTTCTCGTGCTTTCACCGCAGTTGAGTACGAACTACGGCGACTGGCCAACATTTTACGTTGATGAGATGATCAGTCATGCGAAAAGAAATTTGCGTATTGATCAAAGCCGCATTTACCTGACAGGCTTAAGCCTTGGCGGTGGCGGTGTTTGGCGTTTTGCGTCAGCGTCCGTTTCAAATTCCAATCAGCTTGCAGCTATCGCTCCAATATGTGGAACGTGCGCAGTTTCCAGTGCAAGTAATATTGCGCAGTCGAATCTTCCGATCTGGGCATTTCACGCTGCAAATGACCCGATCGTTGGCGCCGGTTGTACAACAAGTGCACTCCAAAACATCAATAATAACGGAATTCAAACGAAGCCGTTGTTAACTATGTATCCAAATGGCGGCCATGCGATTTGGTATATGTCGTATGATACCGAGTACAATTATCATGACATTAATCTGTACGAGTGGTTTCTCGGTCAAAAGAGAGGACTCGGTACAAATATTCTTCCTGCGGCCCGTGCTGGTGTTGATATAACAATCAATAGCGTGCTTGGATCTGCAAATCTTAGTGCAAGTGCATCATCCGATGCCGATGGAAGCATTGTTAGATATACCTGGCGGAAAATTGGTGGACCAAATCTCGGATCCATCCTTAGCAGCATCACAACAAATGGGCTGACTGCAATCACCGGGTTGCTTTCCCCTGGAACTTATACTTATGAACTTAAAGTGGTAGACGATCGCGGAGGTACTTCCTTTGATACGGTCAACGTTATTGCCTCACTTTTAGGTGGCGGTAACCAGGCACCAGTTGCAAATGCTGGTTCTGATCAATCAACAACAAACACAAGTGTTGGGTTGAATGGAAGCGGTTCCTACGACAATGATGGTGGTGTTACCGGTTGGAGTTGGGCGAAAACTGGCGGTCCTGCCGGTGGTGCGATTTCCAACACCGGAATTTCAAATCCTACTGTTAGCGGATTGACTTCAGGTACTTATCAGTTCACATTGACTGTCCGTGACGTTCACGGAGCTACTTCGAGTGACGCTGTTCAAATTGCTGTTAATAACGGCGGCGGTTCGAACATCGCCCCTGTAGCAAATGCAGGCTCAAGTTTCTCAATCACGTTGCCGACGAACAGTGCCTCTTTAAATGGCAATGGTTCATACGACAGCGATGGCAGCATTACTTCCTTTAACTGGAGTAAAGTTGGCGGCCCAACACAGTTTACAATAGCAAATTCATCATCCGCTTCAACAGCTATTTCTAATCTTGCACAGGGCACGTACTTATTCAGACTTTCGATAACAGATAATGCTGGCGGAACTGCTGCAGATACTATCACTGTTACAGTGAACCCAGGTGTTGCACCGGCACCCAACTCAATCGCACCGGTAGTGAAAGCAGGAAATGATCTTACTATTACACTACCGACAAATAATGTATCTGTTAGCGGTTGGAATTCTTATGACCCTGATGGTTCTATTGCCAGCTGGAATTGGAGTAAAGTTTCCGGACCAACAGAAGGAACTATTGCAAGCCCATCAACCGGAGCAACAGCAATTTCAGGTTTGACACAAGGAACTTATTTGTTCCGACTCCTCGTAACTGATAACAGTGGAACAAGCGGAGCTGATACCGTAAAAGTTACAGTCAATGCGGGCACTCCCCCTCCACCACCGTCATCCACCGCACCAGTTGCAAGAGCGGGTAATGATATCTCTGTTACACTCCCAACAAACAGTGCATCAATAAATGGATATGGTTCCTATGACAATGATGGATCAATAATCGCATTCAATTGGAGTAAGGTAAGCGGTCCAGGTGCTTCAAACATTAGTAATCCAGCAGCCGGTTCAACTACAGTAACTGGCATGACAGCAGGCGTCTACACGTTCCGGTTACAAGTAACTGATAACGCTGGAAACAACTCAGCAGATACCATGCAGATTACCGTTAACGGAACTGGTGGTACACCACCTGCAGGAACATATGCACCGATTGCAAAGGCTGGTCCGAATTTCTCCATCACCTTGCCGACAAATAATATATCGCTCAATGGCTATTCTTCGTATGATCCTGATGGTCAGATCGTGGGTTTCAATTGGTCAAAAATTAGTGGCCCGACTCAGTTTTCTATCAACAGTGCATCTGCTGCAAGCACAACCATTACGAATCTTGCACAGGGAACATACTGGTTCAAACTTACAGTCACTGATAATTCTGGTGCAACAGGTGGAGATACAGTTGTTGTTACTGTTAACCCTGGTGCTGCAACCGGTCCTGGTTCACAAGCACCGATTTCAAAAGCAGGAAATGATATTACCCTAAGCGCCGGCTCAATAGCGACATTGAAAGGTTACGGATCTTACGATCCTGATGGACAGATTGTTTCTTATGCATGGTCGAAAGTAAGCGGACCAGCTGGTGGCAACATCACCGACCCGGGTGCTGGATCGACTACAGTAAGTTCTCTGGTACAAGGTGCATATCAATACAAACTTGTTGTAAGGGATAATAATGGCATCACTGCTGAAGATATTGTCGCAATAAATGTTTATTCAAGTACTGGTGCTGCTGCACCAACTAGCGCTTCTTTGGAAGCGACGGTTATCGAGGAGAATCTTATTATAGCACCGAATCCGGCGACAACTTCTACAACCATTCGCGTTGTTTCAGAAGCGCTTGGTCAGTCGAAAATGAGAATCTATGATATGAGTGGCAGATTGGTCTTCTCACGTGAGTTCACTAAAGAAGCCGCTGTGTTTACGTTGCCTGTAGATGTTAGTAAGTACACAAATGGTATTTACCAGGTTGAGATCATAGTAGATAATTGGAAAAGAATGGTAACGAAATTCGTAAAACAATAATAGTATCGAATCCTATCAAGGGCTGCCTCATTCGAGGCAGCCTTTTTTTTATGCGAATGAAGAAGTTTTTGTTTCTCGCGGCGGCGCGGAGAATACAAAGGGAATACAAATACAGCGCGCAAAGGCCCAGAGGCGCAAAGAGTGCATTCATTCGCGATATATTTTCAATCGAGGTGTATTTCTTTGCGGCTTGGCGGCTTGGCGAGATCGTACTTGTTACTAATGTGACAACTGCTCAATGCGAATTTTATTATTTCTCGTCCCGCCTAAGCGGGAGCGGCGCAGAGAATACAGAATACATTTCGCGCAAAGGCGCGAAGCCGCAAAGGGTTTCGACATATATATTTCTCGTCCGCATACCCGGGACCGGGAGAAAACAAAGACCTTATTCAACAGACCCATTCTGGGAATGATAAATACGATCAAAAATGAAAACTTTATCAAACGAACAGTTGATTGCTTTTTCGTTATTGTCACATCTGCTCTAAAGTAGAACTCTTATTATCCTGGAATTCCACCTAGAAAATCTACGAATTCATTATACATACTTGTACTCGATTTCATCGAATTCAATGCAAATAAGAGTTTTTTTTCCGTGGTGGTACAGATATTGCTCGTTATGTAGTAGTTAAAATCCACCATTATGAAACCAATTTCACTCGCATCAATTAGCTTTCTCTGTACGGCAGTTTTTCCCAATTCCAGTTTTCGGAAACGAAGTTAATCTCGTTTTTTATCAATAGTTCCTGCTCTGAAAGGCTCAGAAGGAATAATCCATCCATCCACAAGTACCTAAATCTGTACACTATGAAAAATCTGTTAACCGGCCTTGGCATGTTACTGTTATCCTTAAACGTAAACAGCCAGCAGATCGTTAAAGGCCTCACTGCAGCAAACGGACAGTACGTTGGCTTCCTCGAATACAAACCGACAAATTACGCCAGCGACGTTACTACAAAGTATCCGCTCATTATCTTTCTTCATGGCATGGGCGAAAGGGGTAACGGTACTTCACAAATCTGGTCAGTTGCGGGTAATGCTATTCCAAAGTATATTCAATCGGGGCACCCAATGCGATTCTTCTGGAATGGCAAATGGGAAACGTTCCTTGTTTTATCTCCACAATTAAGCAGTTCGTATTTTGACTGGGTCGATTTCTATACCGAAGAAATGATCAAGTATGCGAAAACAAATCTTCGCATTGATACAAATAGAATTATTGTAACTGGCCTAAGTTTAGGTGGCGGAGGTTCATGGCGATATGCTACGTCATCACTTGAACATGCACAATCTATTGCTGCGGTTGCACCTGTATGTGGTACATGCTCGGGCGTTACATATAGTAATATCGCCACAGCGAATCTTCCTTTGTGGGCTTTCCACGCGTCAAATGATGGTACCGTTGGTGCGGGTTGTACAACAAGCCAGGTATGGGCAGTTGAAATGCTTAACCCACCTGTTAAACCACTAATGTCTATTTATTCAAGTGGTGGTCATGGCATTTGGGATCGCTCCTACGATACAACATATAACAATCATAATCCGAATATTTACGAATGGTTTCTCGGACAAAATAAAAGTCTTGCACCAAATGTTTTACCTGTACCCAACCCAGGACCAAACATTACGATTTCAACATCAGGCGGCATTGCCAATCTGAGTGGCATCGAGTCTTCTGATATCGATGGCAATATTGTACGATATATATGGAGAAAAGTTTCGGGCCCTGCAGCGGGAACGATTGTAACACCTGTTTCAACAACAGGATTAACTGCAATCACTGGCCTCACAACAACGGGTACATATATTTATGAATTGAAAGTTGTTGACGAGCGTGCAGGTGTAGCGGTAGCGAACGTTACAGTCAATGTAACGAGTGCCATTGTCTCAAACATTCCACCAATCACAGAAGCAGGAACAGACATCTCAACGTTAACCAGTACTGCAGCTCTTAATGGTGGTAACAGTTATGATCCGGATGGAACTATTACAAGCTATCAGTGGACGAAGATTTGGGGTCCGGCCTTGTATAATATTTCTAATCCAACAGTAGCTGCACCAAATCTTTCCTTCCTGATGTTGGGAGATTATAAATTCGAACTTCGGTCAACTGATAACAGGGGTGCAAGTTCATTGGATACTGTCACAATCCGCTCTGGCGCATCTATCCTTCCAGTAAGCTGGTTATATTTCACAGCAAATAATAATGACGGAGCGAACAAACTGCTTTGGTCTACAGCAAGTGAAATCAATAATGCATGGTTCGAAATTCAACGTAGCAGTGATGCCATCAATTTCGAAACAATCGCAACTGTGAAAGGTGCAGGCACATCGATTCGTACCAACAATTATCAATATGTTGACGCGGTTAAGACAAGTGCAAAAACATACTATCGCCTGAAGCAAGTGAGTGTTGATCGCAATTCAAGTTTTAGCAACATCGCAACGATCAATGCTTCAAGAGTCGGAACTATAGCAATAGAAAGCTATCCGAATCCGGTTCAAAAAGTGTTGACGATTACGATTTCAAGCGAAGAACATGGTGCAGTTGGAATCACGCTATATGCTGTTGATGGAAGAATTGTTCAGCAAAAGCAACTTGCAAAGGAGAAAGAAAGTGTGAGCACAAGCATCGACATGCAGCAGTTACCAAAAGGTACATACATGTTGAAGATCACAATTGGCGATGGCGTACAGGAAATGAGAAAGGTGGTAAAACAATAATTACCTAAAAGGTTTATAAAATGCAAAGGTGGCAAGTCCTAACATAGGCTTGTCACCTTTTGTATCTCCATAAGCATAGATCGCATCGTAGTCCGACAAATTATAAGCTGCGCGAATGCGGTTAACTTTTTCTTCGCCGTGGCAGTTACGCCCATCGATCCTGCCTGTTATTTTTTCGCTTCGCGAGATCAAGCGTGTTGCGATCATTTCTACACCCATACTTGCACACCATTTGCTAATCCATTGCTCTGCAGATGCAGAAACGATAACTACTTCAACACCGCTATCCTGGAGCTTTTTGATTTCGATTAACGCTTTAGGACGAATAAGACCCGGGATGATCTCGTCCGCAAACTGATTGCAGTGTTCTTGAAAATTATTTGAAGATGTTTTACCGAAGAAAAAAGTAAGAATGCGCTCCTTTGCCAGTTGGTTTGATATTATTCCCGCTTTGTAGGCAACGAGAAATGGGCTGTTAAGCGCAAAGCCCGCAAGAAAGCCAAGATTTCCTTTGCGATATTTAATGAATTCGAGCATGGTGTCTTTGGTGGTAATAGTACCATCAAAATCAAAAAATGCAATTTGCCTCAAAGCTTCATTTTTTTGAACATGAATTCCGGAATCGTTTTGATAATAAGCATAATCCATCGCCAAAACCACTTAACATAAATGCTGTTTTTCTTGTTGATGATACCCTGATATACAGCATCTGCAACCTGGTCGGGTTGGGCAGTCAATAGCGCCGGTAGTTTTAGATCTTCCGTCATTTTTGTATATACAAAACCTGGCTTAACAGTTAACACATGAACTCCTTCTCGAAAAAGCCGATTCCGCAGGCCGGATAAATAAGCACTGAATCCGGCTTTAGCGCTGCCGTAGATATAATTGCTTTGCCTTCCGCGCTCTCCGGCGACGGAACTGATACCCACGATAACGCCCGCTTTCTGCTGCGCGTAATGGTTGGCAACAATATTTAAAATTGAAACTGCCCCGGTAAAATTGCTGCTGATTGTTCTTTCAGCTTCCGACCAATTCGTTCGTGCAACTTCATTATCGCTCATGTATCCAAAAACACAAATTGTTATGTCTGGCTTTATTGGCAATGAGTTAAAAAATGAGTTGTGAGAATTGAAATCAACGGCATCAAACTCGTGCACTGACGCGCTTACATTGAATCTAACGGTGATGTCCGACTGCAATGGTTGCAATCTCGAGGCATTACGCCCTGCGAGTTGAATAGAAAACCCTTTTGCAGCCATTTTTCTTGCGATCGCAACGGCCATATCAGATGTTGCGCCCAGCAGCAGAACAGTCGGCATGTATAATTATTTCGGAGTAGTTAATAATAAGCGATCAGATTGCATAGACCGAAGCTTGCCATCGGGATTGTACTGCTTCACGATGTTTCGGAATTCTTGAAGCCGCGGATAGCCCGCTTGCAATACGGCTGGCTTCATCCTCGCATCTTTGCTCATGTATAAACGCCCACCATGTCGCAAAACGATCTCGTCTAATTCATCCAAAAATTCAAACAATCCCTTGCGCACGGGAAAATCCAGGGCAAGAGTATATCCTTCTGTTGGAAAAGAAATCATACTCTCCTGCTTTCCGAAAACTTTGAGAACAGCCAGGAAAGAACCAAGGCCGGCATCACTGATCTTATTCAAAATGTCAATTAGCCCCTGCTTTGCTTCCATTGGCAGTACAAACTGGTATTGAATGAATCCGCTTTTACCATATCCCCGATTCCAGTTGTTGATTGCATCGAGCGGATAGAAAAATGGTTCGTAACTAACTACATTATTTATTTCCTTTTTGAAGTTCTTTCCATAATAAAGGAAGTTGAACAACTTAACTGTAAACGTATTCAATACCCACGACGGAAGATTGAATGGGAATGGAATTGCTTTTTTTGCAGGAAGTTTTAATGGATCTTTTTTGTATTTCTCCGGAAGCTGATCCAGCGTAGCATGTTCACCAAGAATTAGAATGCTGCGACCGAAATGTTTCCCTTTTTTTAAACAGTCGATCCACGCAACTGAATATGTGTAATCATTGTATTCATCAAACATCCGGATGACTTCTTCAAGATTGGATGCCTTTAATTGTTTTTGTTTAATATAAGAAGACTGGATTTTTTTCAATCGAAACTTCACTTTCGTAACGAGGCCCGTTAAGCCCATGCCGCCACAAGTTGCTTCGAAAAGATCCGGCTTTACTGATGGTGAACAGGTAATACGGTTACCATCCCCGAGCAACAGTTCCATCTCAACAATATGATTAGAGAAAGACCCGTCGACGTGGTGATTTTTTCCATGCACATCGCTACCGACCGCACCACCAATGGTAATAAATTTGGTTCCTGGAGTTACCGGAAGAAACCAGCCATGAGGTACGACAATCGTGAGGAGATCATCCAATCGAAGTCCGCTTTGACATTCGAGTACACCCGTTGCCGTATCAAATGAAAGTACCTTATCGTAGTGAAGGGTGTTGATTGTTTGAGAAGCAAGAGATGCATCTCCGTAACAACGTCCGTTCCCGCGCGGGATAAAATTATCGGAGTCTTTGACGAGTTTCTGTAACTGGTCGTCGAACGTAAAAAAGCGTTCATCACTTTCCATCACCGGGTAATTCCCCCAATTTGCTATTGATCGCTTCATAATGTTATCCAAAAAAGTTAGCGTCTTTTAAATACAGAATCGCGAAAAAGCTGGCAACCCAAAGAAGGAGTGTCAACTGGATGAAACGATCTTTGTAAAGAATGTCGGTTGGCGAACCCGAGTTATTCAGCACGAAGATTATTTGCAGGTAGCGTAGTACGCCCGCGATCACGAAGATCGATGTATAATAAAGACGGTGTCCAAATTCAAGGTATAGTGCGCCCGACACTGTGTAATTTATATAGGCTACGATAATAATAGCGCAAACTAAGCCCAGCACGATGTTCAGGTAATCCAATGTATACCCCTTCACGGCCTTCCGCATATCGGTGCCGGTCGATAATTTTAGAATTACATCATCTCTTCGCTTACCAATTGCCATGAATAATGCGAGAAGGAACGTCATGATGATAAGCCATTCGGTTGTATCTATTCTGCCAAGAACGGCTCCACCTTTTACGCGGAGAACGAAGCCGGCAGCAACAATCATGATATCGACTATCGAGATATTCTTCAGCCCAAATGAATAGCCCATGTTCAGGGAATAATAGATACCGAGGAGGAAAAGGAATTTCCCACTTGGATCAAGAATATAACCCAAAATAACCCCCGCAATCAGGAGGATGATAGCAACCAGCAAACCGGTCGATTTGCTTACTTTCCCGGACGCTAGTGGTCGTTTGCTTTTCTTGGGATGTTTACGGTCATCTTCGATATCGCGGTAGTCATTAATAATGTAGATGCTGCTAGCCAGGAAACTAAACGCAAAAAACCCGCCTACAAGCAACTCGATGTTGTGCAGATCGAAGAATTTGCGCGCAAAAAAAGCGGGGATGAATAGAAAGCCATTTTTCGCCCAGTCTTTCGGCCTTAGTAGTTTAATAATTTCCGGCATGGTAGTGTTTTCCCGGGCTGCAAGATACAGTACAGGTGCGGCACTTGCAAGAGTTGGGGTTGTGATAATCAATCAGTAATTTGACCCCGATTCTTCATTCTTATCCTGAATTTACCATAATGAAAAGAACACTCGCAATCGCTGAAACAGGTTTAATCCTGCTCGTTGCCCTTGCGCCCGTTTTCGCCAGTTTCCCGTACCGTATCAACATCTTTTTAAGCTGGGAAGGAGCCTACCGCTTGTCTGAAGGCCAGGTTCCTTACAAGGATTTCGGGATGCCGGTGGGATATATGTACTGGGTGATGCCTGCCATTTTTTTTAAGATTTTCGGCGCCCAGATGATCACTCTGATTAAAGCACAGGCTTTCATGAATATTCTTGCCGGTTTCGCCTTCAGGTCAATTTTCAAAAGCCTTGGCGTACAACCTGCAATCCGCTTCAGCGGAGTTCTGTTGTTTTGTCTCTCCTACTCCTTTATTAATTATTGGCCATGGTACAATCATACGGTGATTGTTTACGAGCTGATCGCGCTCGCTTTCCTGTTTCGATACATGCTTAGGGCAACTGCAAAATGGAGTTTTATATACCCCATTTTAGCAGGCGGATTTACATTCTTTTCGTTTTTTACGAAACAGGATGCTGGCGCACTTGCACTCCTCCTTTGTATCGCATTACTGGTTTACCATTGTTACTCGCAGCGCAAATGGCTGGCTATTGCCTACTTCCTGGGAGGGTTTGCCCTAACTGCTGCACTTTTAATATTGCCCGTTAGCGGCTACGGCATGGGCTACTGGTTCAACCACGGACAACCTCCACACAGTTCGCGGATATCGCCTACTGACATTCTGAAAGAGTTTTTTATATCGTCGCAATGGTTAAAATTCTACTTGCTGATCATCGCATTATTACTTTTTACTGCGAAGAGGACATGGAAAGAGTTTCTGACGGACCATCGGGGCACGCTGTTTACGTTGCTCACTCTGGGAATAATTGCAGAGGCAGCTATTTTCCAGGTTACCAGCTATGTACCACCAGACAATAACATCTTCTTTCATAGTTTTTGTTTTGTATTTATCCTTTCGTTACTGGCTGAACGTTTACCAATTCGTTTCGATACATGGAAACCAGTTATCGTTGTTGTTGCGGGTGTTTTCCTTTGGTGGAGTTCGGTTTACTGGAAGTACATTGAACGGTTTATTATCAAACCTGGTAGTGAAACCTACGCCTACGAAGAGCATGGCGGTTACAACTATGCGAACGTTGTGAACAAGAATACATACATGATTGAATTGGATACGACAGCAATCCCAATGAATCAGTGGCGAACGCCAAACCTGAACTCCTTCCGGAAAATATCAATGCCGGGCCCGACCGTTGATGGTATTGAGCGCCTCCTGAAACTTGACCTTCTTAAAAATAAAAAAGACCTGGTAGTACTTAATATGACCGAACTCACGCCGCTTGCCGCGGAAGTACCTTTCAGACTCGAAACCGGATCTCACTATCCGTTATGGTTCCACAAGGGAGTAGCGATGTTTGATAAGGAAACGACGATGTTTACTGATCGAATCAAAAACAATCATTACGACCTGGTTCTGTACGAATACATTCCTTACCTCAATAATTTTAATCCTTACAAAGTGCGGGAAAGCCTCCTTGAGAACTATAAAAAAATTGATAGCTTCCCGGCTCCGCGGAATCCATCGGCAAAAGCGTGGGTGGAAGTTTATGTTAAGAAATAATTGCGAATTCCGAATCACTCGCCCTGGTGCGTGTCTCACGCACAGGGCCGTGTCTGGTTCACGCACCAATTGCCATTGCTAGTCCATTATTCGCCTAGGTGCGTGAGACACGCACCTAGGCTGTTCGAAATGCCCCATTAATAAACGCAAGAAGGGTTAGATGAGCGTTTCTTTTAAAATTTGATTCATTACCAGCAATTCAAACATACTATCGAATCCGATCGAATACCTTAAAGGTGTAGGGCCGCAGCGTGCAGAACTTTTGAAAAAAGAACTGTCGATTTTTACATTCAAGGATCTGCTTGAACATTTTCCTTATCGCTACGTCGATCGAACACAACTCAATTCCATAAACGAAATTTATCCCGGCACTGAATTCATCCAGGTTGCCGGAAAATTGGTAAGTAAAGAGCAGGTTGGTGAGCGACAGGCACGTCGACTCGTCTGCGAATTGAAAGATCAAACCGGCTCGCTTGAATTGGTTTGGTTCCAGGGAATCACCGGCCTTCAGAAATTATTGAATGTTGGCGATCTCTATCTCGTGTATGGACGCGTAAGTTTTTTCAACGGTCAGCCGCAGATAACCCACCCGGAAATTGAATCGTTCATCCCGCAACAGGGAGCAACGAAATCGTTTCTTGAACCAGTTTATCCATCAACCGAAAAATTAAAAGTAAGGGGACTTGGTGGCAGGCAAATTGCGAAACTCACGCAGGTACTTTTTGCAATGCTCACCGAACGTGACCTGCCGGAGATCCTGCCTGCGCCGATTGTTCAACAAATGAAATTTATGCCAAGGTTCCAGGCATTCTCCAGTATACATTTTCCAAGTGATGAGTCGCGCTTTCAGCAAGCGGTTGGTCGGTTGAAGTTCGAAGAATTCTTCATCGCTCAATTACGGATGGGATTGATCCGTGCACGAAGACATCGCTTTTCTACAGGAGTTAAATTCGGCCAGGTAGGCGATATCTTCAATTCTTTCTATCAAAATCATCTTCCTTTTGAATTGACCAATGCACAAAAAAGGGTCATCAAAGAAATAAGAAAGGATTGCGGAACAGGTAAACAAATGAATCGCCTTTTGCAGGGTGATGTTGGTAGCGGTAAAACGATTGTTGCTTTGCTTATCATGCTGCTGGCAGCTGATAATGGCTTCCAGAGTTGTCTCGTAGCTCCCACAGAGATTCTTGCCCAACAACATTTTGCCAGTATTAGTCGTTTGTTGAAAGACCTGCCGGTCAATGTTCAGTTGTTAACCGGTTCGGCAAAGTCCGCCACCCGAAAAAAACTACATCCGCAACTTCAGGATGGAACGATCAACATCCTCGTTGGAACGCATGCAATTCTTGAAGAAACAGTTCAATTTAAAAACCTTGGAATTGCAATCATTGATGAACAACATCGCTTTGGTGTGGCGCAACGGGCGAAGTTGTGGAAGAAAGCAGAAATCGCTCCTCATGTATTGGTGATGACGGCAACTCCGATACCGAGAACGTTGGCAATGACCGCTTATGGGGACCTGGATTATAGTGTGATAGATGAATTGCCACCCAACCGGAAACCTATATTAACCGTACATAGGCTTGACCGGACGAGACACCAGGTGATGGATTTTATCAAGGAAGAAGTGGCGAAAGGCAGACAGGCTTATATCATATTTCCGTTGATAGAAGAATCCGAAAAAATGGATTATGAAAATCTGATGAAAGGCTACGAAAACGTTAAAGCATTTTTTCCTGAACCGAACTATTGGATAAGTATGGTTCACGGCCGGCAACCAGGGGAAGTGCGAGAAACAAACATGCAACGCTTCAAAGAAAAAGATACTCAGATAATGGTTGCAACAACGGTGATAGAGGTAGGTGTCGATATACCAAACGCGTCGGTGATGGTGATTGAAAGTGCGGAAAAATTTGGTCTTTCGCAGTTGCATCAATTGCGT
>JACMLR010000185.1 GCA_014379515.1 Chitinophagaceae bacterium | reverse complement strand
CAATCATGATATTGCTGCTCGACAATCCAGAGGTTTCGGTGGAATCGTTTCGTTTACATTATTGAAGAACCGTCGGATCTCATTGATGATCTGACACAGGCATTTATGCTCTCGCAGCGTTATACAACTCGTACCAGTCTTGTTGATCAAGTTGGATAGCAAAAGCATTTACGATGTTATGAATGCGCTGTTCATTAAATGTACCGATCAAAGGCAATGCGCCAAGGCGATTGATCCATGCCACTGCCATTGATTCAACATTTGCATTGTATTTTTTTCCAAGCTCTTGCAATTTTGCACGCACTTTCAGAGCGAGCGGGTCGGTGCCATTCTCAATGCGGCCGTCGGCTAACGGCGATGCAGCTAGCGGCCGCATGTAGCGTTGTTTACTATAATCGATCTGACCGTTATCGAGAGCTGTCGTATTTAAAAGGTTTAATTCAATGTGATTTGTAACGATGGGCACTTTGAGATAAGAGGCAAGCAACTGGTGCTGAAATACACTAAAATTTGCAACGCCAATGTTATGAATCTTCCCAGATGCGCATAAGCGATCCAGTGCCAGTGCTGTTTCTTCAAGGTTCGACAGAGAATCCAATTGATGAAGTAAAAAGACATCCAAATAATCCGTTCTTAAATTTCTGAGCGAATTTTCAACACTCTTTTGAATATGTGCCGCGGACGTGTCATAATATTGAACGCGCACGTCGGGCCTGTTCTTATGTGGTTCTAACACGCCGCATTTACTGAACAGAACAATGTCTTCTCTTTTAAAAGACTTTTGTCGTAAAACGCTTCCAAACATTTCCTCGCATTCATATCCTCCATAAATGTCGGCGTGATCAAAAGAATTGATACCAAGATCAAGACAAAGATTTATGATTCGGTCCATATTTTGAAGGTTAAGCTGATTTGCTTCGTTCCATCTCCAAAAACCGTAAATCGCCGGCGACACTTTTGGTCCTGAATCACTGAGATAAATTCTTTCCATTGTCAAGTGGTATTGTAGTTTGATGCACTAAGATAAAACCAAATTGCTATTTGATGTCTGGTACTGGTAAAAGATATCCGCCGAATAAGAGATAGGCGAGGAGCAGGGTCCAGACAATGTTAAATAACTGCGCAATTATAAATGCAAGTGCTGGACGTCCGCCCTGCATCTTGATAAGGTCAGAAAACCTCGCTTCCACACCTATTGCTACGAATGCGATCGCGAACCAAAGTGTGCGCGTTGCATTCAGTAAGCCTGCAGCTTGTTTAACGGTTGTTTCTGGTATTGCAAAGGAAAAAAGCAGCGATACCAGGATGAATCCAATCACAAATTTTGGAAATCGTTCCCATACGAGTTTGATCGGTGCCCGATTTTCTTTACCTGTATTATCAGCTTTTTTGAGAGCCCACCAACTTGCAATGAAGAATGCCGCAACTCCGAGCAATACGTTTTGTGAGAATTTAATGATCACGCCTGCTTTGGTAGCAATCGGACCTACTAGCTGTGCTGCTGCGGTTACTGAGGCGGTAGTGTCCAGTGTTCCGCCGAGCCATGCACCACCAACAATTTCTGGAATGCCAAATGTTTTGATAATCCACGGTTGCAATATCATCATCGGTATTGCGACGATTAATACGAGGGTAGTTACATAAGAAAGTTTTTTCTTGTCGCCTTTTATTGCGCCACTCGCAACAATCGCAGCAGATACTCCACATATTGAAACTGCAGATGCAAGGATAACTCCGAATTCGTCATCAACTTTCAACTTTCGCGCAATCCATAAAGCCACAAACCATACGACTGCCACCACAATCAGTGCTTGCAATATTCCGGGTAGCCCCGCTTTCATAATGTCCGTAAACAACACACTGGATCCAAGTATTACTAAACCCGTTTTAATAAAAAATTCTGATCGCGCCGCTTCGCGAATTGCTGCTGAAACCCCGGTCACGTTGCTAAGGAAAAGCCCAATCACCAGGGCAAATACGACATATTCAATGCCGTAATAATTAATCGTTTTATTACCTGCAATTATTAAAGAGAGGATTCCCAATATATAGATGACCAGAAATCCAGGAATGAATTTGCGCAAGCGTCCCCGGGAAAGAAATATCGCTACAGAGGCAAGTGAAGCGAACACCGCACCAATCACGGCAATGATGATTAAATTTTTTGCAGCTAGTACTTTTCCAGTAAGCTCGGATGTATTCGCCCATTGGTACACCGGCACCGGAAGCTTTTGTCCAGGTGATATAAAAGCCAGGATGAGCACGGTCCCGATAACCACAATAGCGATCATAATCGCCCAAATGTCTTCGTTGAAATTTTTCGAAACGGAAATTCGTTTCCCTATGGTTTCTTCCGAATTACTCATCATTACTTTTTTATTGAGGTTACGTTGAAGTTTATATCTCCAGGGACTTACCTGTGTCAACGTCTTGAAACGGTTGTTTGATTTTGTATTGATGATGTCCCGGCTTCTGCTGCCAATATTTTGATTCAGCAATTAACACTATACCTGATCGACGAGGTTATTTTTTGCGCAAATCGAGATTTTGCAAAAGAAATACCCGGGCCACGTGGTTACTTCGGTATGCATTTCCGGCTGCTGTTTGGATAAACTGGTTCATGTAACCAAACTGTACAGCGGTTGTTTTTGCAAGTTGATATTGAAATCCTGCGAAGAAACGGTTTTGATCGAACGTGTTGTAGACAATTTCGTCACCGAAGTTAAGATGCACTTCATCGTTGACTACGAAGGAAAAGCCTCCAGGAGTAAACTTCTTTTTGTTCAGTGGAATCTGAAGAAAAAAGTTATAGCGAATGCGAGAATTGTAATTGTATCCATCAGCGAGTTCATCATTATTTAAAATCTTTCTTCTAAACCGCTCTTCCAATCGCACCCAATGCATCATCCGAATGTTTGGGTAGTGACCATGCCATTGAATCTGCTGCCAGGGGCGGTGTTCTGGTTGGGAAATATTCT
>JACMLR010000184.1 GCA_014379515.1 Chitinophagaceae bacterium | reverse complement strand
ATGAAACAATGATCGACACTCTTCTTTCACCTTCCTTCATCAGTAACAAATTGGACGCAATTGCAAATCCCGAATTTGCTGCCTTTGCTTTTCGCGCATCGCCAAACGTGAACCAACTTTGATCGCCTGATTGAATCGGGGCACCTGCACCATCATCGGATGCCGCTATGGGCGAAGCCTGGAGCACAGCAGCCGGGTGCAACATTTGTTGGGAATGAATTTGTGAAACAACTGCCTTGTTAAGGACGATGTCATCGGATAGCTCATACGTTAATTCCTTTCCAATACTGTCTTTCCCACCTTTGAATAAGGTGCCTTTGGAAAGAAGATGTTTATCAATTGTCTTTTGAAGTTCAAAAACTAAATGCGCCGCATCTGGAGTTGCTGGCTTATTTACAAGTTGAAGAGTATCCTTATAATAAAAATCGAGATGGCGTTGGGTGAAACTGTTTAATGCATGTTGCGCGTGGCGGAAGAGTTTAACAAACGAAATAAAAAGTGCATAGTGTGGCGAATGGTCCGGAAAATCGATAATGGTTCTGTCAAATTCGCTTGAGGCACGCTGTATAATTTCTGCGATTCCTTTTAATAACGAATCTATGTGCGCGTTGAAAATATTATGGTTGACAATACATTCGATGTTTTCTTTTACATCTGCCGAAGATGGAAGTGTAATACCAGTATAAACCGGATCAACAATTGGAATTCCCCACTCTGTTTTACTTTGTAAATTGTTTTTATCAAAATCGCTGCAACTAATTATTGACATTGGAGCTTCGCCATCAAGCCCGGCCAAAGAAAGATCCAGCCAGCCAGCGCTGGTAAACTCTTCGAACAATTTGTCAAGTACAACGAAGGGCGGGCGCATTTTTCCTGAGATACTGTTTCGGATAAACGCTTTAGTTTCAGAAGAAGAACCGATTAATTCATATTGTTCATCGATGAGCCGAATCAGCGTAAACAATAAATCAAACAGGAATTTGAACTGCTTTTTTGCATCTGCATCAGAACCAGAAATACGGATTCGTTTTGTCAACAATTTTCGATAAGTAGCAATGGCGTTCAAATCGATCTTCATCAGCGTTGCGAGTGTGACGCTGATATCCATTTTCATCAACGATTGCCAATCACCATCAATTGAATTGCTTTCGTTGTAATAATTAAGATAAGCTCCGTACCGTTTGGCAAATAGTAATAGATCCGCAGTATCTCGTTCATCTGGCTTCACAAAGTTGACAGACAATGCTTCAAGCATACGAGTGATCGCACTCGTACCTTCTCTCTCTAAAATATTTTTATCATTACACGACATAGTTGCTGTTTAACGACTCATTTCACTTCTGTTCCTTCTGCACGATAAAATGGAAAAACATAATTATACCTCGAGTTTGTTGATCGGATGGTGTATTCAATGGCGATCATTACAATCCCTAATAGATTACCCGAATCATCCAGTTCGATTTTATTGACTTCTATTCGCGGCTCGTGGTACAGAATCGCTGTTGAAACCAGGTCTTTAATATAAGTTTTGAATGTTGTGGTGAGTGGTTCGAACAGGAGCTCATCAAGGTTGCAACCATAATCCGGACGCATGACTCGTTCACCCGGACGCGTCGTCAATAAAATTTCAAGACTGCTCTGAATGTCCGCTTCATTACTTATCATTTCGACCCCTGCAGCATTTTTCGTAAATGCTGGTGGAAAATTCCATCCTGTTCCTAAAAAAGAATTCGTTGTCATATTAATCTCCAATGTTTACTGTCGGAAAACCGGCCATTATTTTCCCGCCGTGCACGGTGGAATCTCCCATGCGCGCAGCTGGCTTTCCACCTATTTTAACTGTTGATGATCCTTTGAGTATTGAATCCATCGGCCCCCCTGCACAATTACAGGCATCACCCTGACAGGCGGCAGGCATTCCACCAATGAGCACCGTCGGGCTGCCGGGGGGATTAATCGGACCGCCAACATGCGGAGTGTTCCCTATAAACATTGGGCAAACGTGTATGTCCCCAGCTCGTGCAGCAAATCCCATTTGAGTATTTGTTTGATAGATTAATTAATCATAACCGTTCCGCCTTTCACCACTGTTTGTCCGCCGGCTTTTACTATTGCTTTACCACCGGCATCCATCGATGCATCACCACTTGCCTTTATTATAATATTTTGCGCTTCCAGTTTGATAGATTTCTTTGCCTTGAACTTTATGTCCTTTGCCGTTGACTCAAGCGTAATTCCATTCTTATCCATTATAATTTTATTTCCATTAGGATCTTTGATAGTGATTGTCCCACTCTCATCATTCAATTCCGCCATCCGGTTGCCCGGTGTTTCTATGAGAACCGATTTTTTTTCATCATCGAAAATCAATCGAATGCCGGATCTGGATTTGTATCCTTTTTGAGGATTACTATCCTTCGGTTCATTTGGAGAAGATTTTTTTGCACTATGAAGCATGCCGAGAATTACAGGATGACGCGGATCATCATTCATAAAACCAACAATTACTTCGTCGTCAACTTCCGGCAAAAAGAAACTTCCCCTATCATTTCCCGCATCAAGCGTTGCAATCCGCGCATAAACGCCCTCATCACTTTCATTCACCAACGGCAATCGAACTTTCACGCGAAATTGCCCGTTAGGATCGATTAGACTTGTGACAATTCCTATATGCAATCCCTGGATCGTTGATATCTGCCCCGACGTTGAGGCAGCGTGTTTGGGATTCGTCGCTTCAGCAAAAAAACTTTCATCCCAACCCAATATCGCTTCGGTAAACCAACAACCATCCGCATAATCGTGATGAATACCAGAAACAAATACATTCCCATTGAATTCTTTGCCGACACCACTTAGCTTTACGAAATCACCCGGGCGCACCCTGACCGTTCCCTGGAATTTGACTTTGCCTTTGATTCGGGAAAGCACCTGTCTTATTCTTTTGGAATTGGTGATGAGTTGCTGCTCTTCGCTTGTCATATAAGAACCGCGAATTAAAAAAGCTTTATTGAGAACGGCAGCAATTTGATCAATTGTTGTTTTGAGTGACTTTTCCTCTTCACTGTCTGTCGGCTGATCAATTTCAGCGGGATCATCATTGTCCGTTGTACGAACTTCCTGTTCCTGGTAGTCCCATGTTTTGGTTTTTACCTCGGGAGATTGAACGCGCGAATCTATATCAGCCTGGAATTCGAAAATGTTGACTCCATGCTTCAAATGCAATACCGGGTCAGCATTTAATACTGGCTTTTTGATAAAGAGCTCACCATTGTCTACAAAACTAAAAAGCCCGGCAACATCGAGTCGGCTTACCATAAAGTCCCAATCGCTTGTATTCGATTGTACTAACTGTTCATGGCGAATTTCATTGCCCAATACAGGTTTTTCCGGCTCGGGAAGTTTGTTGAGACGGAGCAGATCACCGACAATTTCAAAATCGGATTTATTAAGATGATTATTACCGGAAAGTGAACTGGTCATGTTAACGCGTTCGTCTTTACAATCAATTGTCATTTCGCAACAATGACTGTTTACGCGATGCGAGTTCGTAATGATTACACCCTTGAAAATTGGTTTGTTTTTGTTATGATAACCAAGTTCAATTTCAATTTTCTTTCCGGTGATAAATACTTCTTCATCACTGATTGCAAAATTTTCTTCGCTCGCGGAGCCGTCGCGAATCAGCAATTGGGCCGATGGCACCTTATTGATATCATGCGCGATCGTCATACTTACAATATGGAAAGCGCCCGATATCTTGCTACCGTCGATCCTGATTTCGAAACTAACCAGGTCGGTATCCTGTTCGATAGTAAATGAGTCTAAAAAACTTGCAACTGCCATGATGGTTATTGTACTGGTGGAAGTTTTATTTCGGTACCGTCTGCTATTCTTCTGAAGCTATCGAGGTTATTGAAACGTGCGACGTCAATATAGTGTCGTTGATCGTCGTAAATATCTTTGACCATCAACGGCAACCGATCACTCTTTTTCATGATTCGCTGATGGGTGATATCAGGACTCATCCTGTTTTCAAGCGCAAGCCGAAGATTTTCTTCGATCGATCCTTTGAATGAACATCTCGCAATTGCACGAATGGGCGAACCATCTGGAGAAAAAAGTTTGAACTCAATATCCATCGCGGTGAGAACACCTTTGAATAGCAAGGTTCCCCAATGAATTTTCAAATAATACGGACGGTGAATATCACCCTGGTATTGGAGAATGCTGTGCCGAAAAATATCTAGCTGTTCGGTAACTGGCAAGGCCAGGGGAAAAATACTTTGAATCACACCTGTGCTATCGAAAAGAAAATCAAAATTAAATTCTTGCGGAGGCATCTTGTTGAACTTCAGGTTTACCCCGGAAGTGCCCGGTGCCTGGGTATCGCAGAATTCAATTTTATATTTATAAGTATACGTTTCGGGATTGATTAACGCGAAAAAAGGCGGCGCGGCAATGCTCGTCAGTGAATAGTCGGGCTTACGATACGCGACAATATGAAGTTTCTCCAGTTTGCCAAAGTCAAGCGCCATCAGCGTTCATTTTTTTGGTGAAGAATACGAATGACTTTTTCCGTTATTTCTTTTGTCAGCTCCTTTCGGATTTTTGTTATTTCCTCTGCCGAAACTGTACCAGTCACCTCCGTTTTTTTTTCATCACTTATCACGGCTTTAATATGGAGTTCTTTTATTTCGATGGGCATATGGAAAGTTTAGATAGTGAGCATAGTGAAATACTGGGAACTCAATGTGATCGATTCGATGGCGATGGAATTCTCTTCGGCATTAAATGAGGAGATCGACCATTTCTTTGGAATCGCGTTAACGATATACCATGATTGAACAGGCTCATGTTTTTCATTCAGTAACGACACCGTGATATTTACTGGCTGAAAAATGAAGTTTTCCATTGCGTCTTTACACCAGCGCACAATGGGCGATCCGTTAAACTTGCCGCGCTTCAAAGTGATATCTGAATATCTTGCCCGCTTCGGTAATTGCCAGGTAAACCGATTTTGACCTCCTTCGGTAAACGACTCCATTTCCATCTCTACTTCCAACCCGCTTACTTCCTGGAACCGTGAGTCGTTTGCTCCCGATGGTAGCGAATCAAATGTTACGAGAAAGTGGAAACCTGTCAATGGGTAACTGGCCATACTTATTCATTAATGATCTTCAACCCTTCGTGAACGAGTTCGATCGATTCGATCGCCACTTCATTACCATCCGCTTTCAGATCTGTTGATTGAACTTTGCTCGGCCACGCATTTTTTGCCTGCCACACTACTACCGGTTCATGATTTTCATTTAGCAACGAAATTGTGATGTTGCGACGCTCGATCGTGTTTAATGCAACGGTATTCCACCATTCGAAGAATTCATTATCGCCCTTAAACGTTCCGCGCTTCATTGTGATATTCGATTGCTTTTGCATCCCGGGCATCTTTATTTTGTGATACTCCGGACTTGATCCCTCACGGTATTCAATTACTTCGGTTGAAACCTCGAGGCCGCTGACTTCAGTAAAACCAATGCGGGCGCCGCCCCATTCAACCAGGAAATGAAATTTAGGAATCGGGTATTGTGCCATGATGTATTTTTTATTTTTGTGTGAAGTATTTTAGTGCAGAGATAAAAACTCATTATGACTCCTGCATTTTATGACTGAAACGAAGAATTATAAATTCCGCAGGACGAACGGCGGCCATTCCGATTTCGACAATCATTTTTCCTTCTAAAATATCCTGAGCGCTCATCGTTTGTCCCAATCCAACTTTTACATAAAATGCATGTTCTGGTTTCGCGCCAGCCAATGCCCCATCGCGCCAAAGAACCGTTAGGTAATTCTCAATCATCGCGCGAACTTTTGTCCAGGTATTAGCATCATTCGGTTCAAAAACAAAACGCGCCGTTGCTTTTTTTACCGATTCCTCCACTGTCACAAACAACCTTCGAACTGGAACATATTTCCATTCATTGTCGTTGCCAGCGAGTGTTCTGCTTCCCCATACGAGTGTTCCCTTTCCTGTAAAAAAGCGAATCGCATTTACAGATTTACCACTACCAGGATCGACGTTCATTCCATCCTGTTCAACATTGGTAATTGAAATCAACGGCCCGATCACTGAAGTCAGCGAAACATTTGCAGGTGCTTTCCAAACGCCGCGTGATTTATCGACTGCTGCATATACGCCTGCGATTGCGCCGCTCGGAGGTAGCTCGATCGCCACTGCATTCAATGCAGTTTTAATTTTATTATAGATAGCAGTATCAGTTGCTTTGATTGCATCAAGCGTGGTGGGATCAGTTGGCAATCCGGTTAACGTGACTTGTGCTTCTGAACTAAAATTGAAGGACAAAGAAGTTTTCAGGTAGGGGAAATATGCAGCCCCATATTTTGTTTCTTCAAGATTATTTGATGCCTTATCGCGAAACGTTGATATTGCTGTTGTCAGGTTGGTTTGCTTTTTAACGTCGATGATCGTGAACCTGTCTTGAAGGTTCTTGCATTGAATCAACGCGCGATTCATCAATCCATAACAATCGTCATCAGACAGCTGCACAGCATCCGGGATGACGATAATCGTGGGTTCATCGAACGCCTCCAGTTTATCCAACGCTGGTTCAAGATCTGCTTTGGCTGGAGTTGCAGTATCTGCACCTGCCGAAACAATATAACAGGATCCGCCGCCATTTCGGAAAAACAGTTGAATGGACGCATAGAGATAACTCTTCAATACTGGCGCGGTAGTGAAAGAATAAGCGATTGGATCGACAGCAGCATCTGTGATACTGAGCGCAACAGTTTGAGGAGTCGATTTGCCGAAAAGCGTTTCATACTCGAGTAAGGTATTCACACGCGTCGGCGTCTGGCTGGTTTCGTCTTTTTCAGTATATCCTATGAACGCGGGTATAGCTGTTTCCACCTGCGCAACGGATGGAGGAAAAAGAGCTATTTCCTCTACATAAACGCCGGGTGTTTTATAACTTGTTGCCATACATTAGAGAGTTTTAATTTATGAATGATGAATCAGGATAGTGAGGGTTGAAATCGAATTTTATAATTGCAATGCATAAGTTTACCTGTAGCATCGAGCAGCCGGTAATCGTTGCCGGTATCATCAATATGAATATCTATAACTGCAAAACACGGTTCCGAAGGTTTGACTGTTGCAACCGGGAGCAGGTCTGTATCGGAAACGCCAGTTGCTGCGCTGGTCAAATACTTATCTGAACCGCTACCGGTCCTGTCTTTATTAGTGAAATAATACACTTGCTGCATTGTTCGTGTTGGATTTAAGATAGTACGATCCAAAAACCGACTTTGCGCCTTCAACAAAAAGCGGATGCTTGTTACCGATTCGATTGGTGAGAAAAGTTCGTCGCCATTGGTACGCGTATAACAAATCATGGCACCATTTGAAATACCAAAGTTTGCCGGATAGCCGTTGAATAAGTTTTTGGTATCCTTGTCGGGAACAGGATACAAGTCGGTACTGATCGAACTGATGCCAACACCTGTATAAACAGTTTCATAGAGCGGATGCTCCAGTTCGATTGTAAAAAATGCCTGGTAAGTTGTTTTTACCCGGTCGACTAAAACGCTCATGCTTTATCTTTTAAAAAATAATTTGATTCAATATCCGTGATCAATGGTCCGCTCTCTTCTGTGACGCTGTCAATTGTTACCATTCTCATTTTGTATGCCACTGAAGGATGATATTTCCCACCGAGCATTGACCATAGTTGGTGAAGTTGCTCCAGATTGAGACTGATCATCTCCAGTACCAATCGTTCAATTCCATCGGGCACCTGGGGATTTGTAGCACGGTCAAAGACATACTGCTTTTGAAAATGGCCGATTACTTGTTGAATATCATTTAATGCGAGTTCGTAACCGCCTTCGTGGCGAACAGAGGTAAACAGTAATGTTAGATTAAGATGAACAGCCGGGTTTTTTTTCAGAAGTGTAATACCATCACTGCCTCGTACATAGTTTGATGGATCGCGAGACAACCTATTCTCTTCAATATTGACCAATGATATAATAAGTGGCGAAGTGCCATGGTTATTTCCTGCGCTGGCGACAATCTCGCCAATATTACCGAGGTCGGCATCAACTGACGCCGGTAACACTGATTTAATAAAGTTTATCGCCTGGAAAATCATGATGCTTATTTTTTGATGCGGCTGCCTATGCGCATAGATTAAATGCACGGCAAGTAGCTGCGATCACAACTTTAATTTGAAAAAATGTACGGAACGAAATGTCCACTATTCAACGGAAGGGGAAGAGAAGTTATCAGAAGGGATAGGAAAGGTTTAATAATTCGATTGAACGTCCAAGGTATTTATTCCATCGCAACCACACAATACCACATACTGGTAAATATTTAGATCACCGACGGAATTATTATTACCTAAGCGCTGACAAACTAAAGAATGAAAAGAAACACCGACGGGGTGAGTTAGTAACTCGCAGAAATGATTGAGCGATCAACAGCCCCTTAACGCAGGAGTAACATTAAGATTTTATTTCTTTAATTCTATAGATGGAAAACGAACGACAGTGTTAAAGCGTCGTTTAAAGGCTTCATCGATATTCGACTTCATGTTTGAAGAAACGATTGTTAGTCCGGGGTGTTGTTCCAGTTTCTGAAGAAGATAATTTATTTCCTGGTTTGCATATTTATCATGGGCATCTTTTACATCGGTCCGTTTGCCGAATAGCGCTTCGGCTTCATCGAAGAAAAGAATCCAATCTTTTGCTTTTGCTTTCTCAAAAACGGCGGCGATATTTTTCTCTGTTTCGCCGATATATTTTGAAACGATTGTTGATAGTTCAATTCTGTAAACCGGTTTTTGGAATTGTTTTCCGAACAGTGCTGCTGTTGTTTTCCTTCCACTGCCTGCCGGACCATTAAACAGCACCCTGTAACCACGATTGGATAGTTCGCTGGCATTTCGTTCGAGCCCTGAAGGATTAGTTTGTTTTATCCATTTGGCAATGTCGTTTAATGCATCGTTTGCTTCGGGAGCGAAGGCTGTACTTTCGAGCGATGCTTCGGTAGTTATTGGTTTCATTGTGTTGATATTAAATAAAGAATTGAGAATCGAAAAGCCCGGTACCGCGATGGGTGCGGAAATTTGCCAGATCAAATTTATTATGCGTACGTGGTTTTTCTCAATTTAATTTGAAGAATACAAATACATTTCGCGCAAAGCCGCGGAGACGCAAAGGCGGGCATCAGGCACGATATAGATTCAATCGAGGTGTATTCTTT
>JACMLR010000183.1 GCA_014379515.1 Chitinophagaceae bacterium | reverse complement strand
TAAGCGACTATTTGAAATATGGCCAAACCAATTCTTCCTGAATCGCCAGGCGTTTACGGGCCCCTAAGAAGGGAGTCATCAAAACACCCAATTGTAAAATGAATAAAACTTCAAAAAGATTTATACTTTGGTTGATCGGTCTCGGTCTCTTTCCTTCGCCATCGAAAACGCACGCCACCACCTGACTAAGCTGATGTGAAGTCTTCAGTCCGCCGCGCCGCCGCGAGAAACATCAATCAACCCCAACTCACCCCGCCCATCCCTCCCGATCTAACGTTCGATAATGAATTGCCTCTGCCAAATGCTCCGGTAGTATGTCCGGTTTTTGAGCAAGGTCGGCAATAGTGCGGCTCACCTTCAGGATTCGATCATAGGCACGCGCTGATAAATTTAATCTCTCCATTGCGGTCTTTAATAAGTTGTGACCCGCATTATTAATCACACAAATCTTCTTCAACATCTTACTGCTCATATGCGCATTTGCATACAAATTTTCATGTCCGGTAAAACGTTCTCCCTGGATATCACGTGCTTTGATTACCCGATCCCTGATTGTTGCAGAATTTTCGCCCGTCTGTTTACCTGTCAGTTCAGAAAATATTACAGGGGTTACTTCAACATGCAAATCGATTCGGTCCAAAAGCGGTCCGGAAATTTTATTTAAGTATTTCTGCACCCCGCCCGGCGGACAAGTACAGGCTTTCTGCGGATGATTATAAAAACCGCAAGGGCAGGGATTCATAGAAGCAATCAACATGAACGATGCCGGGAAATCAATCGCCAGCTTCGCTCTCGATATCGTCACTTTACGCTCTTCCATTGGTTGTCGCATTACTTCTAATACGGTTCGCTTGAATTCGGGCAATTCATCCAGGAACAATACTCCGTTATGCGCCAGCGAAATTTCACCCGGTTGCGGAATACCACCTCCACCAACGAGGGCGGCATCACTCACTGTATGATGTGGCGATCGAAAGGGTCGCTTCGAAATAAGCGTTGCATTCTCAGGTAGTTTGCCGGCAACGCTGTAAATCTTTGTTGTTTCCAATGCTTCCTGCAAACTCAATGGTGGCAGGATCGTTGGCAGCCGTTTAGCGAGCATCGTTTTACCTGCACCCGGCGGACCAATCAGTATCGCATTATGACCACCTGCTGCAGCAATCTCCAATGCACGTTTAATGTTCTCTTGTCCTTTAACATCATTGAAATCAAACTCGAAGTCGTACTGCGAGTGAAAAAATTCTTCACGGGTATTCACCACCGTTGGTTCGAGTTCCTGTCCCATGAAGAAATCGATTACTTCTTTGATATGAGTTACCCCGTATACTTCGAGCCCGGTTACCATGCCGGCTTCGCGACAGTTGGCTTTGGGTACAATCAACCCTTTATAACCTTCCTTACGAGCGGTGATCGCCATTGGTAAAGAACCTTTGACAGGTAAAATGGTTCCGTCGAGGCTGAGTTCACCCATCATGATATAGTCTTCTAATGCGCGGATATTATTGAGTTGTTCGTCCGCTGCAAGTGTCCCGATCGCCATAGCGAGATCAAATGCGGAACCCGACTTTCGAATATCAGCAGGAGCCATATTGACAACCAACTTTAACCGCGGCATGTAAAAGCCATTGTTCTTCACGGCGCTCTCCACTCGCTGCAAACTTTCTTTCACCGCACTGTCGGGTAATCCCACAATATAATATCCACTACCCTTCAACACATTAACCTCTACCGTAATTGTCATTGCTTCGACGCCATACACGGCGCTGCCATAAGTTTTAACTAACATAGTTTTTTGTTCAGCCAACTGACAGGAAGAACAACTGCAATATCGATTGGGGGAGAGGGAAAACAGTGGTTTAAAAACTCGAATACGATGGTGTTATCAACGGATGTTCTTGATGGGAAGACTAGCATTGTGTGCAGCAGGAGGAACGCGAATTCTCGCGAATCCCGCTGCGGCGGGACGAATTCACGCGAATGAATACAGGATCAAATATTTGAAGAATGTATCGGAGCGAATTTTGTATTTGTATTCATTGTGTATTCATTCGTGTATTATTCGCGAGAATTCGCGTTTACCCACTTGCCAAACTTGCTGGTAGTAACAGGCAAGTGCCCTGGACAATCATGACTAAAATATTCGTCTTCCGTTAAACCCAGCACTATTCGCCACTCATCTAACCTTTGCCTCAAACAATAAATGCACATTCGGATCCAACACCAACTTCACCGGCTTTTCCATCATCGGGATGCCAATCGTCGTAATTTTATTTTTTACAGGTAGTGATTTTGTAATTACCCCATCATCTGCACCACCTGTCAATTGAATCTGCAACGGAAATTCAAATCCAACATCCTGCAGTTGAGTAATGGTCAGCGTCAATACTTTTTTCGCTGCGTCGTATTGTTGTACAATATCAAGGCTTGGTTGACCTGCGGTATACAACCATTGTTTAAAAAATTGCGAAAGGGTTGCTCCACTGACTTGTTCCATCACCTTTTGAAAATCTTCTGTTGATGCATTTTTGCCCGCATAGCGTTGGTAATAAGTTCGAACGCCACGCCAAAAGACAGAATCGGTTAACTGTTTCCGTAACATATGCAAAACCCAACCACCTTTTTGATAACTGTTGGCATTGAGCAAATCCATATAGTTTGTTGCGCTGGAATCAACAACAGCAGTTTTGCGTTGTGTAAAAGCCACTACCTGTTTGCGGTCGTCTATCAGCATTTTGTCCGCGGTGTCCTTTCCATAAGTTTTCTCCATGTACAAAATCGTCATGTATGTCGCGAAACCTTCACTCAACCAGATATGCGCCCATTCTTTTTCTGTTGCCATATTGCCGAACCACTGATGAGCGATTTCGTGCGCTAATAACGACTCCGATTTCCGCGTACCCGTTACCGAATTTTCATAATAAAAAATAGTACTTGCATTTTCCAGTCCACCGAATCTTGTCTTAGACTGCACATTGGCCAACTTTTGATATCCGTAAGGCCCAACATTATTAATGAAGAAGGGCAGAATGCTTGCAGCCTGCGCATAATCATAAAATCCTTTGTCTTTATTTTCCGGATACACCCAGCTATATACCGGAATACAATTGACGGTTCCCGCGAGTTGGACGGCAAAATCCGCGACACCAATCACCATCACTTTTGTAGGAAGGGGAACCATTTCCGTGTAACGGGTAAGTTTCATCTTATTCGGTAACGACGTTACTTCCGTTTGAATACCATTGGCAACAACCTGGAAATGG
>JACMLR010000182.1 GCA_014379515.1 Chitinophagaceae bacterium | reverse complement strand
GCCACTTGCTTTTTTTAGTAAAAATGGTGTCGATGCCATTCTAATGGGGCGACCGGAGGATGTTTATGCAGTTGGAGCAACTTACAAAGGGGACGAAATAAATGACGGCGTTGCCGGTCACCGCAGTCTATATTTATCCTTGTTTGGCGAAGATTTTAAAGCTGGCGAAGGCCGGCGTACACAAATGCGCATGATCATTGGCGATTATAGAAGTAATCCCGAAAAGCATATGGAGTTGTATCAAACATTTTTGAAAGATGTTAAATCGAAGTCCAGATCATTTTCAATCAATCCGGAAGCCAAGTAGTAAACCTACACAACCTCCTACGGCCATAATACCGAATTAGTTTGGTTGATGGTACGTGCGTTAAAGGCAACGGGAGAATCAGTTGAGGTTTATAAACCGCTATTTAAGTTGTTATTGGACAATGCAGTAAAGTATGGTATTGATTATGAAAAAGGCGGAATATACCGCGATGGACTTCGCAAAGGCGGCGCATTGGTACTCGAAAAAGAATGGTGGCAACATACCGAATCACTGGTTGGATTTCTCGAAGGTTATGAGCTTTTTAACGACGTTCGCTATTACGAGGCATTTCAGACCATCTGGGGTTTTGTGAATTCAAAAATGATTAATCATCAGGTTGGAGAATGGAGACGTTTGCTCGACCGGGATGGAAAACTGATTGATGGAAATATTGGAAACGAATGGAAAGTCGCTTATCACTCAGGACGTTCGATGATGGAATGTGACAAAAGACTTCAGAAGCTGATGAAGAAATAATCGGTTAACCTGATTTTTCGTTTAGTTTTCTTATCCTGAATTCCTGAATAATTAATAATTATTAGAACAAATTCTAACCACATAGACACATAGAATACATAGATAAGTGAGTTCAAAATAAATAAAACTATGTGGCCTATGTGCCTATGTGGTAAAATCAATTATATATGAAAAAGTTTAACATCTTATTCCCACTTATCTGCCTGATTGTTATTTCATGCACTACCAGACAGAAAACAAGCGAAAGCCTTGAACTTCCCAGAGAATGGAAATTTCAAACTGGCGATAATCCTGAATTTTCAAAACCTGATTTTTTGGATCAGGAATGGAAAACCATTAATGTTGATAGTTACTGGGAAACACAAGGTTACGCAGGCTACGACGGAATATCCTGGTACAGGACCAAAGTGGTGATACCCTCATCATTGAAAAAAAATAATACCACATTAAAGACTGTTCGTATTTCGTTGGGGCAGATTGACGATGTCGATGAAGCGTACCTCAATGGAAAAAAAATAGGCGAAACGATGGGTTGGGACACCCAAAGGACTTACCTGGTTCCTTTCGACCTGATCGAATGGGACAAAGAAAATACGCTCTCCATTCGGGTTAGCGACATGGGTGGTAATGGTGGAATGCACGGCGGAATTTATTCAATAAGTAATGTGAGGCTTTCAGACATTGTTATTCTAAAAACAAACGATAAACCTTCTGAATTCAAATCATCGGATCTGAAGTTTGATAAAACCCTGCTCTTTAATTTTAAAGTGCCGGTTGAAAAAATGGAAGGTACCATTCACGTAAAAGTATATGATGCGGTGAGTAAAGCTGTTTTATTCAAAAATGAAGACCATATTGTTGTTGGAAGCAAAGCAGACTCAGTGTACCGGATTTCAGTTCAGTTGAAAGAGCCTTCCACTTGTAAAATTGATTATTTGATCACTTCGAACGCCCTGGCTGATACCTTAAAATTCAGTACACTTCTGGCATATAACCCTGCAACCCGCGCAAACGAACATTTTGAGTATCCTGCAATAAAGTATAGTGTTCCGGGCAAAATAATGCCTTTTGAATTGGGAAATATTGAATTTGGCGGATATCTATACGAGCGGCTGAATGCAAACCTGACTCAGCGTTTGCTCAAAATAGACGAAACCGGGATTCTGGAATGTTATTACAACCGACCAGGAAAACAAACATGGGTTGGAGAATACACGGGTAAATATTTACATGCAGCCAGCCGCGTATGGCATTCGACTCATAATGCCCAATTGAAAACTCAGATGGATCGCATTGTTGATATTCTTATCGGATGCCAGAATGAGGATGGCTACCTG
>JACMLR010000181.1 GCA_014379515.1 Chitinophagaceae bacterium | reverse complement strand
TCGGCAATGATCGAAACAATTTTGGGACAACTTCGCATTGAAGGAAAACTTTTTGTTACTCCAACAACCTACCAGGGAACTTCATGTATACGCGCAGCGCTCGTCAATTGGCGAACAGAAGAAGTTGACATTGACATTGCTGCAACGGAACTGATATCAGCTTACAAGAAATTGAATTCATAAAATGGAGATTATTCCTGCTATCGATATTATTGATGGGAAGTGCGTTCGATTAACCGAAGGCGACTATTCACAGAAGACGATCTATAATGAAGATCCGCTCGAAGTTGCTAAAGAATTTGAAGCAGCCGGCCTATCGCGACTACATCTTGTTGATCTCGACGGCGCAAAGGCTGGTGCAGTAATCAATTGGAAAGTGCTTGAATCTATTGCAGGAAACACAAAGCTGGTGATTGACTTCGGCGGCGGCGTTAAGAAGGAAAACGATGTACGCGCAATTTTTGATTCTGGTGCGCGCTTCGCAACAGTTGGAAGCCTTGCAGTGAAATCTGAAGAGATATTTGTTAGTTGGTTGTCGAAATTCGGACCGGAACGCTTCTTATTAGGTGCGGATGTAAAAGGAACGAACATTGCCGTTGGTGGCTGGTTAGAGACTACTCAAATTGACATCTTTGATTTTTTAATTAAATACACTGCACTCGGTGTAAGGAATATATTCTGTACTGATGTTAGTAAAGATGGTCGGCTCGAAGGTCCGTCACTTAAATTATACGAATCAATTCTTCAGAAATTTCCAACGCTCAATTTCATTGCGAGTGGTGGCGTGGCAACATTGAATGATCTCGTGCAATTGCGCGATATTGGTTGTTCAGGGGCAATCATTGGCAAAGCGATTTACGAGAACCGTATAACACTTCTGGAACTTCAACAATTCAACAAATAACAAATTGCTTACAAAAAGAATTATACCCTGTCTCGATATCAAAGACGGCCGCACTGTCAAGGGAACAAATTTTTTGGATCTGCGTGACGCAGGCGATCCTGTAGAATTGGGTGCGCTTTATGCACAGCAGGGGGCAGACGAATTGGTATTTCTAGACATCACCGCAACGGTAG
The DNA here is from genome assembly GCA_014379515.1 of Chitinophagaceae bacterium. Classification (GTDB taxonomy): domain Bacteria; phylum Bacteroidota; class Bacteroidia; order Chitinophagales; family Chitinophagaceae; genus Endoryza. The sequence goes on along the minus strand of JACMLR010000181.1, from coordinate 7,001 downwards.
AAAAACGCAAGACGCTGAGCGAGCTCGTCAATAAAATTTCGCATCGTATCAATATCCCATTTACGGTTGGTGGGGGAATCAGTTCTGTTGAAGACGTTCAACTTTTATTGCAAAACGGTGCGGATAAAATTTCCGTAAATACCTCAGCATTCAAAAGGCCGGAACTGATCCGTGAATTGGAGCGTGAATTTGGTAGCCAGTGCGTCGTACTTGCAATCGACACAAAAAAGGAAGACGATGGTGAATGGTATGTGTATCTCAATGGTGGTCGTACTAAGACCGGAATTAGCTGTTTCGAATGGGCTAAACAGGGGGTAGAATTGGGAGCCGGTGAGATATTGCTGACTTCGATGAATCATGATGGAACCAAATCCGGCTTTGCGCTTGATATCACGGGCAAACTGGCATCAACTCTACCAGTACCAATTATCGCTTCAGGTGGTGGCGGAAAGGAAGGTCACTTCGTGGATGTTTTTGAAATAGCTGGCGCTGATGCCGCTCTTGCGGCAAGCATCTTTCACTTCAATGAAATCTCGATCCCGGAATTAAAACGATATTTGCGCGATGCCGGAATTCGAATGAGAATATAACCGGCAATTGGTCATCCGATATAAGAATTATGAAAATAGATTTTGCAAAATTCGCAGATGGGTTGGTGCCTGCCATCGTTCAGGATTTCAATACCCAGCGTGTACTAATGCTTGGCTTCATGAATGAAGAGGCTTTCCGAAAAACGGAGGAAACCGGGTTGGTTACTTTTTTTAGCCGAAGTAAAAAGCGCCTATGGACGAAAGGAGAGGAAAGTAAAAATACACTTCATGTAAAACAAATATTAGTCGATTGCGATAACGATACTTTACTTATCAAAGCACTGCCCGACGGACCGACATGCCATACAGGTGCAGACACTTGCTGGAGCGAACGCAACCATAAAGACGATTTTCTCTACTACCTGGAGGATATCATTGAACTTCGAAAAAAGAGTTCTGATGAGAAGTCCTATGTCAGGCAATTGTTCAACAGTGGCATCAATAAAATTGCGCAAAAAGTTGGCGAAGAAGCGGTTGAGCTTGTGATCGAATCAAAGGATTCAAATGAACAATTGTTTATGAACGAAGCTGCCGACCTGCTATTCCATTATTTGGTTTTGCTTAACGCAAAAGGCTCTAATTTGCAACAGGTCGTAAGCGTTTTGCAATCACGACATTCAAAATAATCTCTTGATGAAAAGTTTAATCCTCCTCTTATTTGTTCCATTCTTTGTTCAGGCGCAGTCAACGGACGCATTTACAATAACCGGATCGATCAAAGGGTTGAGTGAAAATGGGGTGGTAACACTGACCAACTTCAACGATCAAAACGATACTGTCGCACGGACCTTGGTTAAAAAAGGCGTGTTTACATTGTCAGGCGCAATTGGAGAACCGAATTTATACCAGGTCAATTTTCATGCAGTAGAGAAAAAATTTCTCTTATTCATGGGCAACGACAAGATTACGCTTGCAGGTGATGTCACTGCACTCCAAAATGTAATTGTAAATGGATCGCCGACTCATAGTGACTTCGCAACTTTTCAGCAAACATTCAACCCGCTTGTTCAAAAACTGACGACGTTAAGTCAAACCATCTCGGCGAAGCCGGATACCAAGCGCGAAGACACCCTGATGATTCAATACACCGCAGCATTTGAGAAAGTCAAGAAAACCATTGATGACTTTATTGCGACAAAGAAATCATCTCCGGTAGCGCCGTTTGTTCTTCTTGTTACAAGTGAAATTGAACAGGATATCACCGCTGTCGAAAGACGATACAATCTATTAGCGCCTGCACAGCAACAAGGGTTTTATGGTAAGATTTTGAAAGGTCAAATTGCTGATTCCCGGATTGGTGCTGTTGGTACTGATGCATTGACCTTTGTGCAAAATGATACAATGGGACGACCGATTGCGTTATCCTCATTCAAAGGTAAATATGTGTTGATTGATTTTTGGGCGAGTTGGTGCAAACCGTGCAGAATCGAAAATCCAAATGTGGTTGCTGCGTACAATCGTTTTAAATCAAAAAATTTCACGGTTCTCGGAGTTTCCCTTGACCGTAGCAAAGAGCCCTGGATTAAAGCGATTCATGATGACGAATTAAAATGGACACATGTAAGTGATCTGCAATATTGGAACAATGCTGTTGCCCAACTTTATAAAGTGGAAGGAATTCCGCAAAACTTTCTTGTTGATCCAAACGGAAAAATAGTCGGCAAGAATCTGCGCGGTGAACAGCTGCACGAAAAACTCTGCGAACTTTTAGGATGCAACAATTAGAACGCTGGTGCGGGGTCGGAAGAGTATGTGCGAATTGCGAATGACTAATGTGCGAATTCCTTATTCGAATATTCCGACGATTACGCCGCGACGCTGCGCCGCCGCGAGAAAAAAATGAAATTGTTTATACCTGCGCGGAGAATACAAATGCAATCTCGCCAAGCCGCGAAGCCGCCAAGGCCTGCTAATGAGTCGGCCGATAGATTTCAAATGAGGTGATGCTGAGAATAAATTATTTTGCAAACAGGAAGACGCCCTTTGCGTCACTGCGCCTTTGCGCGATTGTATTTGATCCTCGCCAAGCCGCCATGATTTCGTCCGGTCGAACGTGAATTCTCGCGAACTTGAGGGTAATGATGTTAAATTGAAAACGCTGTCGAACTTGTAATCTCTTGTATTCATTCGCGTTCATCCGTGTATTATTCGCGAGAATCGCGTTCGGCTGTTCCCATACTAAATTAATCTGCGTCCAGCTGTTCCCATAATCGTATTGAGCAAATACATTCCAATTCACCTGTTGCACTGAAGAATTCGCACATTAGTCATTCGCAATTCGCACATGCCTACATTAACTGCCTTTTATAAATTTGAACTGCGTTTTCTAATCCGAAATATATCGCATCCGCGATAAGGGCATGACCGATGCTCACTTCCGAAAGCGATGGAATGTTCTTGCGGAAATATTGCAGATTGTTCATATCAAGATCGTGGCCCGCATTGATGCCAAGCCCCAACTCTGTCGCTTTTGCTGCAGCTAGTTTATATGGAACAATTGCTTCTTCTTTTTTTCCTGATGCAAACAGGCGTGCGTAACCTTCTGTGTATAGTTCAATTCGATCGGTTCCTGTATCAGCGGCCGCTATTACCATATCGACAACGGGATCAACAAAGATGCTTACACGAATTCCCTGCTCCTTAAAAATCGTGATCGTTTCTTTTAAGTAAGATTGATGCCGAATCGTATCCCACCCATGATCGGATGTAAGCTGACCATCAGTATCAGGTACAAGCGTTACTTGTTGTGGCTTTGTTTCCAAAACCAGGTCAATAAACTTTTGCTCTCGGCAATTGCCTTCGATATTAAATTCAGTGGTAACAACATTCCGGATTTCACGCACATCGCTATAGCGAATATGTCTTTCATCGGGACGTGGATGTACCGTTATCCCATCGGCACCAAACTGCTGAATGTCGATCGCTGCTTTTAAAACGTTTGGATTATCGCCGCCCCGGCTATTACGTAAGGTTGCAATCTTATTGATGTTGACTGATAGCTTCGTCATGATTCAAAGATACGATGGAACTAAAACGTGCGCATGCTACACTTCCTTAAAATGAAAAAAGGAGCGGCCAAGTGCTCCTTTCTTCTCGTCAAATTTGTATGTTAAGGGTCGTTATGCTTTCTTTAATGCGGTAGTGAAAAGAATTGATCCGTTGTTATCGAGAATATCAACCAGATATTCTCCGCCTTGTAGCATCATCAATTCTGTTACCGTTGTTACATTTGTTCCTTTCAGTAAATACCAACCGAACAATTTAATAATCTGACCTTCTGTATCCATCATACGCACGATTACCTGTTTGTTCTGTCCACTCGTTACTTCAAGAGTGATCGACGTATGAAATGGGTTTGGTCGGAGGTTAACTTTTGTGAACAATGTTTCTGTTTGCATGTTTTCAGGGTTAAAATTTTGTTCGTTTCCGGTTTGTCCTAAGCGACATATCATTCCGGGAACTTTACTTTGTAATTGTGTCATCTTGTTTGTCTTACTTCCTGTCTGCTGATAATCCATGTAACAGATTTGTTCCTTAATTACCAATGCAGTGCCAGTCAGTTATTTAATTGTTAGTCAATGAATTGCGTTTCGTGCCAAGTCCGTTTATTCCTTTTGCGGGACGCTTTTCTCCGAATTTTGGAATTAAAGCTTTACCAGTTTCAATCGCTCAACCACATTTCCATTCGCACCAATGATTGAAGCATGGTAAATGCCCGTTGTTAGTTCTTTTAGATTGGCAAGACTGGTGCTATTAGGTCCTTTCTTTACATGCCAGTTCATCGTACGCACCAGCTTGCCGTTTATATCCATAATTCTCAAAACAACCGTTTCGTCTGTCCCTGTATAATATTGTATTGTAAGTGCTGAATTGAATGGGTTTGGATACGCAGAAGCACTTGATTGAACGATACTCGTTTTCACGACCACTATTGAAGAGTAGGTGAACTTGCCGTCAAGGTCTGTTTGCAATACACGATAATGTGTTTCAGGAAATGGCTGAGCGTCTTCCACTTTATATGTACGCGTAGTTATGCTGTTACCTGCAGCTTCCCTGGTAGCAATCGTTTCCCATCTTTTACCATCTGCACTCTTTTCAACTTTAAACTTGTCGGTATTCTGTTCGCTTTGTGTAGACCAGGTCAACTCGACTTTACCACCAGTTTGTTTTGCACCAAATTGGAAACCGCGGGTAGCAAGCGTTAGTGCAGGGCATTGTGCGAACGTGATGTCGTCAATTGCTAAATCATTGCCACATCCGCCTGTTGAATTATTGATGATGCGGTAACGTACTGCAGTAACGGCTGGTGGTAGAGTGAAAAATCCGCCTGTCAAAACCCACACTGGAGATGCCGTACGCTGGATGGATCCGGATGTGAAAGTCGCCACCTGTGTAAATACCTGTGTAGTCGGGTTGTATGATTCAACAATAAACGAAAGGTCAGGAAGTATCGCGCTTGCGCCGCAAGTTGTTGGCAAATTGAGGTTCATCACATATAGGTAAACGGCATAGAACGTGTTTGAGCTTAGTACAAAAACGGTATCGCGATAAAATTCTCCTGGCGCATAACTTGCGTTGGTAATCATCATACGTCCATTGCCATCACCTGTATGATCAACCGCATTATGCCATTCGGCGCGGGCATTTGAATTTTTATTCAGGCGATAATCCCCATCCGCCAATGATGCACTACCATTATAATTATAATTTGTCCGACCAGCGGCAAGTGCAGCCGTACCACCTCCAGTTCCGAATGTTTCCCGGAAGTGAACAATTTCTCCTGAGCAACTTTGTGAGCGCGATTTTTTCGCAAACATCATAAGTGCGAGGAAAATAGTGAGAGCAATTTTGTAACGATGTGATTTCATCTTCGGCGTTTGGCACCAGTAATCGAACGAAATGCCAAAACGCTAAATCATTGCTTTGCTTAATGTTGCAGAAGTGCCGAAATGAGAATAATTCCTATCCTGGGACGGAAATCAATAAATGGGAAAAATTAGGCGTGAAATGATCAAATTAAAAGCGCGCAACCAACTTGAGATTCAGCAGTCGCGGTGTAAGCCTGTTAGGCATTGCAAAAATGGTGTTGGAAAAATCCTTTATCAACAGGTAAGAGATTGTATTATCGCGGTCAATAAGATTGAACACTTCGAAAGACGCCCAGATATTATCAAAATTCCGAAACGGACTATGACTCCGCCGGTTTGATTTCTCACCATCAAGTAAAAGAACAGAAAAACCGAGATCGATCCTGATATAAGGTTCAATTACCAGTCCGTTCCGATACCTAACACTTCCGGGAATATTATATGGGAGATTACTTCCGTAAAGAAGATTAAGAAATACTTTGAAGTTTTTATTTGTAGAAAGATAGTCCTGCAAGAATAATCCAAAAGTGAAAAAGCGATCCGATGGTCGACGTAACCATCCCGCCTCCGTTAATGTACTATCCGTCGGTTGGTTCAGTGAATCAAGTTTATATTGATAGTAGGTATCATTTTTCAAATTTTCACGCGTACGCATTATTCCAACACTGATCCAACTTTCCGCATCCTTAACCAGCTCTCCAAACAACCTTGCCTCGATTCCCGTTGCATAAGCCTTCGCACTGTTTTCGCCGAAATAGCGGAGTCGCACATTATCGATGTCGTAGGGCACAACATCCCACATTCTTTTATAATATGCTTCCGTAGTCAACCGAAATGCCCTGTTGCCAGTGCGGAAACTGTAATCCAGTCCGCCAACAACCTGTACACTCTTTTGTGCTTTCAACTCTTCATTGATTGTACCATCATATCTTCTTAATTCGCGATAGAATGGTGGTTGATGGTAAAGTCCGGCAGAACCACGAAAGATTACATCCTTGTTCCAGTTTGATGGTTTCCATGCAAGACCGACCCGCGGTGAAAGCAACAGTTCTTTGTTAAGTGTATTATAATTGAATCGCACACCGGCTTGTACGGTAAGGTCCGCCGAATCACTAAACAGGATATTATCCTGGATGTATCCGCTAAAACGCGTGATATTGATATCGGACTTCGACTTCAGGACTTTATTAAGCGTAAGCGAATTCGGTTGATAGGGCAGGTTATATCCTGCGGAATCCTGGTATTCCCATTCGTTCAACTGATCATTGATCGATTGTTGCTCTGCGGTTACACCCCACTGCCAATAATTGCGATTGCGGTCGAGCGTCCCTTTGTGCGAAAGATTCCAAACCTGTATATTCAATTTGTTTCGCGCGAATGTTTGATATAACCCTGCACCTAATGGATTGTTGATGAGTCCGAAATCCGGTTTGCTTTTATCGAACTCCCGCTCGCCAAATAAATACGCGCCGGTGATATCCATTGATTCGCGCTCATCGTCTTCAAATCGACTTACCATCCATTTCAATCGCAGGTCAGTCCG
>JACMLR010000180.1 GCA_014379515.1 Chitinophagaceae bacterium | reverse complement strand
TAGTATTTAACGTTCGATAAATTGTCGACTTTCTTGAGAGGCCCGCAAGGATCGGTCGCTCGAGGATTTTCAACGTCGATAGTTGTTTTAGCAATTGAAAATTATGAGTGATGGTTTTGCCAAATCCAAAACCCGGATCAATAATAACATCATTGATTCCTGCGACACGGCATTGTTCTTTTTTCTGAATAAAATAATCCACTACCTCAATGGTCACATTGTCATAATGCGGCTCTTTGTGCATTGTTTCAGGGCGACCCTTCATATGCATACAGATATACGGCACCTTCAAAGCTGCTGCAACCGGAATCATTTCAGGATCCATTTCACCACCACTAATATCGTTGATGATATGTGCGCCGGCATCGATGGCATTCCGTGCAACAACGGCATGGTAGGTATCGATGGAGAAATAGGCCTCGGGAAAATTACGAACCACAACATCAAGTGAGGGAATCACTCGCATTAGCTCTTCATCTCCAGACAGCCGGTCACTACCCGGACGAGAGCTTTGTCCACCAATGTCCAGGATTGTTGCGCCATCATGCAACATCTTTTCGCAATGGCGAAGAAGGTTTGCCTCATCGTTTATTCGGCTGCCGGAATAAAACGAGTCGGGCGTCAAATTGAGAATTCCCATCACAATGGGTTTATCCACAACGAGCAGGCGGCCTTTGCAATTCATCGTGAACATTGATTGCTTATGTTTATTTTTGACCGATAAAATTGAGAAATTATTTTCAAACGATCTGTGCAAATACTGCATTTTCAATAAACAATGAGTGAACAGACTGTAACGAATCGAATGACGGGCACCGACAATCAATACGACGAAGCTGTAAAAGCTTGCAAGGATATTTTTATCAAGAAAGCGACCGACTACGGAACCTCCTGGCGCGTGCTTAGGATTATTTCAATTGTCGATCAAATTTTCATCAAAGCCCAACGAATCCGCACCATCCAGGAAAAAGGCGAACAAAAAGTGGGTGACGACATACCAAGCGAATTCAAAGGCATTTTAAATTATGCTGTCATCGCACTGATTCAATTGGACCTGCAAACGTCGATCATTGAAGACCTTCCCCCTTCGAAAGTTAGTGAGTGGTTTGATACCAAGATGAAGATCGCAAAGGATATCATGATGGATAAAAATCATGACTATGGTGAAGCCTGGCGTGAAATGAGTCAGGAAAGTTTTGCCGACCTCATTTTGATGAAACTGATGCGCGTTCGACAGATCCTTGTCAATGAAGGAAAAACGCTTATTAGCGAAGGGATCGACGCAAGCTTCATTGACATTATCAATTATTCCGCATTTGCATTGATACTGATCGCCGAAGGAAAACACAAAGCCTGATGCTATTTAGGAATCCCCGCTAAAAGAAATTCATGAAAATTTTCATCAACCTTGCCCGATTCATCGTTGGAGTTTTATTTATTTTTTCCGGATTAGTGAAAGCGAACGATCCGCTCGGATTAAGCTATAAGATGCAGGAGTTCTTTGAACTTTGGGGACTTCATGCCCTAAACGATTATACGCTTGCTTTTGCCGTGTTGATGATAGGTTTTGAAATCATTGCAGGTGTGGCAATTCTTGTGGGCTGGAAAATGAATCTTTTCAGCTGGTTGTTGTTATTGCTGATTATCTTTTTCACTTTCCTGACTGGTTATGCGGTAATCACTGGCAAACCAAAAGAATGCGGTTGTTTTGGTGATTGTATTCCATTGACCGCGATGCAGTCTTTCCAGAAGGACCTCATTCTTCTGGCATTGATAGTGTTTCTCTTCGCCGTTCGAAAAAAGATCCGTCCGTTGTTTAGTACGAAGATCAATATTCTTGTGCTTTTCTTTTCTGCCATTCTTTCTTTCGCCTTCATGTGGTACACGTTGCTCCATTTACCTGTTGTCGACTGCCTTCCTTATAAAAAAGGAAAAAGTATTATTGAACAATCAAAAATTCCACCAGGAGCGATTCCAGACAGTACTGTAATTACTTTCGAATATGAAAAGAACGGCCAGAAAGTAGAATTTACCGCCGATAAGTTTCCGGATGATTTTAATGATTCGATTTATAAGAATCCTCGTCGTTTCGATAAACTGGTACGTAAAGGAAATGCCGAAGCGAAAATTAAAGACTTCACTCTGACCAATAGCGATGGAATTGTTGTAACTGACAGCTTCCTTAATGCCCCAGGTAATAAATTAGTTTTCTTTTTGCGAGATGGATATTCGTTTGGTGACTGGCTCGTCGTTGCCGATGCACTCATCAAACAAGCTCGTCAGCAGGGGATGGAACCTGTACTCGTAACAAGCGTTTCCAAAGAACAACTCGCGGGAAACCTTCCGCCTGCATTTGCGGCCCTTCGAATATATACCTGTGATGCTACCGCGATAAAAACGGCGGCACGCGCAAATCCTACAGTGTATCTCTTAAATAAAGATATCATCCAGGGAAAATGGAGTTATGCTGATCTTGATCGTGCACACGAAGAGATAAAGTCGATTAAATAAGAACATGCTCAACTATTTCCTTCGCCGCGTTTTTTATGGTATCCTGGTATTGGTTGGGGTAGTGGTAGTTGTGTTTTTATTGTTCCAGGGTTTCGGAAATCCTGAACGATTGATCATGGGCCAACGAGCAGATGCTGCCACACAAGAAAATATCCGGAAAGAATTGTATCTCGATCAACCGAGAATCAACCAGTTTTTTCTATACTTAAATGACGTTTCACCCATTGCGATTCACAACAGGGCTGACATCGAAAAGAAAAAGTTGCGTGGCATTTTTGTGGGAACAGATACAAAACTCGCGTTGAAAGTTCCTTACTTGCGCCGGTCATACCAATCTAAAAAAGATGTTTGGCAAATATTGATGGATGCATTGCCCGGAACAATCTTGCTTGCGTTTGCTGCGATGATGATTGCCTGCGTGGTTGGCATTCCGCTGGGCGTACTGGCAGCAGTGAAACAGGGAACATGGATTGATACTTCCGCTGTATTTACGAGCATACTGGGTATCTCCGCGCCATCGTTTTTTATGGGGATTATTATCGCCTACTGTTTTGGATACCTGTTAACGGATTACACGGGTCTTCAAATGACGGGAAGTCTTTTTGATACCGACCCGTTTGAGGGACGGACCTTACAACTTCGAAACCTGGTTTTACCTGCATTGACATTGGGCATACGCCCCCTCGCGATCATCGTCCAGCTCACTCGAAGCTCGATGCTCGATGTTCTAAACCAGGACTATATCCGGACAGCCTATGCAAAAGGGTTATCGCCGCGATTAATCATTTGGAAACACGCACTCAGAAACGCTCTTAATCCGGTAATAACTGCTATTACCGGGTGGTTTGCTGAGTTATTGGCAGGAGCGTTTTTTGTAGAATATATTTTCGGTTGGAAGGGAATCGGAAAAATTACTGTTGACGCATTGGAAAAATTAGATTTTCCCGTCGTTATGGGTTCCGTTTTGGTAACTTCCTTCTTTTTTATTGTTGTAAATATGATTGCGGACTTTTTGTACGGTGTTGCCGATCCAAGAGTCCGGCTTAAATAATCCCCGTTTTTCAATTAGAGCCATATGAAAAGAATTGCGTTTTATTCGCTGTTGTTGGTGATTGCGTCCTGCTCGAGAAAGATGAATCCAGAAAAGGAATTTCAACGTTCGTTATTCAAGGCCTATGATCACACAGCAGAGAACATTTTTTCGCGAAATATTGAAGGACCGGCAGTAGATAATGCGGGTCGGCTTTTCGTTGTTAATTATCAAAAGGACGGGACGATCGGGCTCGTTCAACCGAACGGAACGGTGGAATTATTCGTAACACTTCCCGGAAAAAGTATCGGGAATAGTATTCAGTTTAATGCTGCAGGGAACATGCTCGTTGCGGATTTTGCAGAACATAATGTGCTGGAGGTGAATAGTACCACAAAGGAAGTATCTGTTTATTGCCATGATGATCGGTTCAACCAACCCAACGATATCTGCATCAGTAAAAAAGGAATTGTATTTGCATCCGATCCTAACTGGCAAAAACAAACGGGCCAGATCTGGCGGATTGGTACGGATAGAAAAGCCGTTTTGTTGAAAGCTGATATGGGCACCACAAACGGCATTTGTTTAAGCCCGGATAATAAAACGCTCTACGTAAACGAAAGTGTTCAGCGACGGGTTTGGGCTTTTGATCTCGACGACAAAGGCAATATCAGCAACCAACGGATTTTCGCGTTATTTGATGATTTTGGATTTGATGGAATGAAATGTGACACGAGAGGCAACCTTTATATCACTCGTTACGGAAAAGGAACAGTAGTAATTCTTTCTCCAACCGGAAAGCAAACCCAGGAAGTAGCGCTAAAAGGAAAAGATGTCAGTAATATTACATTTGGGGGTAAAGATCATCGTACATGCTTTGTAACCTTGCAGGATCGTAAGGGGATGGAAAAATTCCGGACAGATGTGCCGGGTAAGTAGACAGTCCTATTTTTTTGAAGAACCAGCTGATAATCCAACGTTGAAAGCCGACTAAACCTAAACCGCCGGTTCCAATGATTAGCAAAGGCAAAGTGAGCATTCTCATGCTCGCAACTTGTGTGTGCTCGATTTTATCGTTCGCTCAAAAACTTTCGCCAAGTTGTGGCATGCCGCCCGTCGCACTCGATGCTGCTTCGAAAGCAAGAAGGGCAGCTGCAGAAAAAATACTCCAGTCAAGGTTGCTGTTAAATAGCGCGCAGGATAACGATGACGTGTACACGCTTCCTATTGTCGTACATGTTATTCATACTGGAACAGCAATCGGTTCGCCCGATAATCCAACCGATGCTCAAATCAATGCCATGATCGCCGAACTGAATAATAATTGGCGGCGTAACCCGGGTCCATATGGTGGCGTGGATATGAAGATTCAATTTGCCCTTGCGTCGCGGTCTCCGTTTTGTGGTGCCACGACTGGCATCAATCGCGTCAACGGAAGCGCGATAACAAACTATTCCTCTGGCGGTATTGCAATTCATTCGTTCAACGGTAGCGCGGAAGAAAACGCGGTGAAGAATCTCAGTCGCTGGTCGAATACAGACTATATTAATGTTTGGATTGTAAATAAAATCAATGGTAGCAGTACTGCAGTTGGCGGCTTTGCTTATTTCGCCCAGTATGCACAAGTCGAACGCGACGGTATCGTCATTAATTCAGCTTTTGTAAATGGTGGTAACAAAATACTCGCACACGAGATGGGACACGTCTTTGAATTGTACCACACATTTTATGACGATAACAATGAAACGACTTGTCCAAGTCTTTCAGACTGCGTTAATGCAGGCGACCGGGTTTGCGATACGGAACCGGCAGCAGTTGCTTATAATTGCGCGGGAACAGTCAATTCATGCACGGGTAATACCTATCTCATTGCAGACCCGGTGAAGAATTATTCCGTTCTACATAATTACATGAATTATACGGATTGCTCAGTGATGTTTACAGCGGGTCAAAAGGATCGGGTTCGTGCAGCGCTATTTGCATTTAGAAATGGCTTAACAACATCGGGAGGTTTATCCCCCGCACCATCAAGCTCACCCATCGGCACTTGTATACCTGCTGCAAATAATGGACTTTCGATTTTTTATGGCATCGAACGTGTCGAGTTTGGATCACTTAGCGTATACTCAAACAGCAGTTCCGGTGAAGGAGCGAATTATATTGATCGAACCTGCAATCAACGGACAGTGCTTCTAAAAGGTCAGACTTATCAACTTACAATAACAGGCAGCTACGAAAATCCACATTTTTTCAAGGCCTTACTGGATTACAATAATGATGGAGATTTTGATGATGCCAATGAAATGTTAGTGAGTGGGAATCCAAATTCCGGAATTATCTCGGTGCCAGTCACCATTCCGGCGAATGCACTTACGGGCGTGGCTATGCGCTTGCGTATTATTGCTGATAATCCCGACGGAGGTCCCCAGGTTGCAGGTGCTTGCCAATTGGTTGGTACAGCATCCGATGGGGCAGGGCAGGTGGAAGATTTTACGGTTATCCTTACTAATAGCGGGATTCAGTCTGTTACAGGCGGGCCGTGGAATAATCCGTCAACCTGGAGTTGTAACTGTATCCCTTCGATTATTGATAACGTTACTATCAAAACAGGTCACGCTGTTACAATTACGCAAGCGATGGGTACTATTGAATGTACAACGCTTACCGTTGAGAGCGGCGCATCAATATCAATCGGCCCCAATGCAATTTTCAGACAAAGAAGATGAAATTTTTAATCAAAGGATCACAACTTCTTTGATAATTTTATCGCCGAGTGCGTCGTTCACGCGTTCAACAATTTTTTCTTTTTGATAAAGAAGCTCCTGTTTTAACGGAGCCATATGCGTGGTGATATAAAGTGTATGGCCATGGATCTGGATCTTCTCAGTATACTTGGCAATTGTTTTACCCATGATAACTTCCCATGCAGCTTCGATTTGAAGTGCCTGAACCGAGCCTTTAATTCGGCTCTTGTTTAGAAATTGTTTCATTGCATCACCGAGAGAGTATTCACTCATGGAAATCGTTTGAGGTAAAGTTAGATATAAATACGAATGAGCGAAATGTGCGAAATATGCAAATGTGCAAAATGCCTTGAGTTGATCACCCCGCTATGAGACAATAAGTTCTAATTCGAAAATTAAATTGGTGCCGATGCCTCAAAACACGAACGAGTCGACCAAATGAATTTTGCAGATTTGCATTTATGACTT
>JACMLR010000179.1 GCA_014379515.1 Chitinophagaceae bacterium | reverse complement strand
GGTAACTTTAGAAGAGTTGTGTTTATTAAGGCAAACGAGCTGCCAAATCAGTAAGAAATATCACAGAGGAATTCGCACATTCGTCATTCGCAATTCGCACATACCCAAAGCTAAAAATGTTACCCTTTCACCACCTTCCCCACCTCAATCTCCACCTGCCGATCGGTTAATTGCCGCTGAAAGAATTGGCGATAGCCGGTTCTGTTATTGATGAAAAGATTGGCAGGAATACTACCACTCCAACGCGGATCGATCGGCGGACAAAAAATGTCTGCATTTGTTTCGTTCAACCAAAAATGGGTTGCGTTGAATTTTTTTTGAGTGATAAACGAGTTAATCTTTTTTGGATAATCTTCCGGAAAATCGAGGCTGACCAAAATTAATTCAACACTGTCTGACTTCTTTTTTGCAACCTCGCTTTCAAGCCACGGAATCTCGCGCACGCAAGGACCGCACCACGTCGCCCAAAAACTGATTACTAGTGGATTTTTACTTTGTTTGATATAAGTTTCGAGTTCGCCAATAGAAACCTTTTTCACAGACTGGGCGGTAAGTGAAAAACCAATGAGTGTAAAAAAAAGAAGCAGGTATATTTTCATTGTTCATTGTTGTCGGCAGCTTCCTCATAGAAGCCCCATTCAGTCAATAGTGAGCCCAGCAACGGGTTGGTCAATTTAGCAGCATCATAATGACCTGCAATTGATTTTTGCCGATAGGCTTCGTACAAAGTTATCGCACATGCAACAGAAATATTCAGCGACCTTATAATCCCAACCTGCGGAATCACAAAATTGCCATCGCACATCGCGAGGATGTCTTCACTAAGACCAAAATGCTCATTTCCAAAAACAAGGGCAACTGGTTGCGTTAAATCGACCTCGTACAAATCCACCGCATCGGTACTAAGATGCGTCGATAAAATTCGGGAATATTTTGTCCGAAGTTCGTTAAAACAGGTCTTCGCATCACTGAACTGGTGAATGGTTAGCCACTTCGCTGCACTCGAGGAGCTTTTTGCTCCCCATTTTTTATGCTTAGGAATTTTAGTATTTAGTACATAGATTTCCTGAACGCCAACGGCATCGCATGTTCGCATAACCGCGGAGATATTATGTGGATCGGAAACGTTCTCCAAAACAACAGTTATGTCGTTCTGACGTTTATTGAGTACGGAGCTTAATTTTTGGTGTCTTTCTGGCGTCATATTTGTTGAAATAGTGAGCGAAAATAAAGAAATCAACCGTCGATATCCGCAAAAAACTCATTAACCACCAACCAATGAAAACCCTTAAAAAGGTCCTAAAAATAACCGGTATCGTTTTACTTGTTCTGATCGCGTTCTTATTTGCTGCCCCTTACTTGTTTAAGTCGCAAATTGTTGCTTTCGTTAAGAAACAAGTTAATCAGAACATCGAAGCCAATGTTGACTTCAAAGACGTCGACATCTCCTTTTTCCGTCATTTCCCACGCGTTGCCGTTGCATTGGATAATCTGCATGTGGTCGGTCGCAATCAATTTGCAAGCGACACACTTCTATCTGCCAATAGAATTGATGCTGCAGTAAACATAATGAGTGTTATCCGGGGTAAAGACATGAACATTTATTCGGTGGAAGTGAAGTCGCCGCGTATCCATGCGCTTGTTGCAGAAGATGGCAGCGCGAATTGGGACATTGTAAAAGAAGATTCGGTTGTTGAAGTGGCAGCGGAAGACAGCACTCCTTTCAAGATGGAACTGCAACATTACAGCATCGAAAATGCATACATCTACTACAATGATAAAAGCAGTGGCATGCAGGCAGAGATTCTAAATCTTAATCATGAGGGTAGCGGAGATTTTACTGCTGATCTTTTCACGCTTGATACAAAAACAACAGCGGATGCTATAACATTCGTTTATGGTGGCATCCCATATTTGTCCAATACGAAAACAGGGATTGAGGCAGATATCCAAATCGATAACAAAATAAATAAGTATACATTCAAAACGGATCAGATAAATCTTAATGCACTTCAGTTGAAAACCGAAGGATTTTTTCAGCTTGTGGATGACAGCACTTATGCGATGGATATAAAATTCAATGCACCTTCAACCGACTTCAAAAACATCCTTTCGCTCATCCCGGTTGTCTATCAAAAAGATTTTGAGAAAGTAAAAACCAGTGGGCAAGCAGTTTTCAATGGCGCAGTTAAAGGTATTTATGATGCAACGCATATCCCGGCTTACAATTTAAATCTCGATGTGAAGAATGGTTTCTTTCAATATCCGGATCTTCCTAAACCTCTTAAAAATATTAATCTCTCTGTGCAGGTCGACAACCCCGATGGTGTTACTGATCATACGGTAGTTAATATTCCGGCAGCGCATTTTGAATTGGACAATGATCCGTTTGATTTCCGATTGTTTGTGAAAAATCCAATTAGTGACCTGTTCATCGACGCAGCCGCCAAGGGAAAACTTGATCTCTCAAAAGTTTCGCAGCTTGTGAAATTAGATGCTGGCACAAAACTCACCGGCTTGCTCAATGCAGATGTTCAGGCAAAGGGTAGAATTACTGCGATGGAGCAACAGCGATACGACGATTTCACTGCGTCAGGCACAATCGACCTGAATAATTTTCTGTATGCTTCTCCTGACTACCCTGACGGTATTAGGTTGACGACGCTTCAATCAACCTTTACTCCAAAAAATCTAACCCTCAGCAACGTGAGTGGTGAATACATGAAAACAAATTTCAGCGGGTACGGCCAGGTAAATAATATCCTTCAATTTATATTAAAAGACCAGGTGCTCGATGGCTCATTGAATGTGAAAGCGGATAAAGTGAATCTTGACGATTGGATGGGGGAATCAACTGATACAACTACCACGACCACGGCTTCTGCCCCATTCTCGGTACCAAACAATATTAATTTTCTCGTCACAGCAAATGTAGATGCGCTGCACTACGACAAGCTTGATATCAAAAATCTTAGTGGTGCACTGCAGATCGCAAATGAGACAGTCCAGCTTAGAAATATTAAAGGAGACGCGCTTGATGGCAGTATGATCATCAATGGCACCTACTCTACTGCAATAAGCAAAAAGAAACCTGACATCACGCTCACGTATGATGTAAAAGACCTCGATGTCGAGAAAACGTTTTACGCCTTTAATACCGTTCAGAAGCTGATGCCAGTGGGTCAATTCATTGCTGGCAAACTGAATTCGCAATTGACATTGAACGGCAAGCTGGGAGAAGATATGATGCCAGATCTCACCTCGCTAACAGGTAACGGTAACCTATTTCTAATTGAAGGCTTTCTAAGCAAATTTAAACCGCTTGAAAAATTAGCTGAAGTTTTAAATGTAAAAGAGTTAGAGAAGATTACGCTGCGCGATGTAAAAAATTACATTGAGTTTGCAAATGGTAAGGTCATGGTGAAACCTTTCAAAGCAAAAATCAAAGAAATAGAAATGGAGATTGGAGGTTTTCATGGATTTGATCAATCGCTTGATTATACTATTAACCTTCGTATTCCCCGTGCGTTAATGGGCGATAAGGGAAATGCGTTCGTAGATAACCTCCTCACGCAAGTAAATAATAAAGGTGTACCACTTAAAGTTGGCGACATGGTTCCGATCCAGGTTAAACTTGGTGGTTTCATCAACAGCCCTCAACTGAAAACAGATCTGAAGCAAACTGCAGGCAATTTGGCCGAAGATCTGAAAAAGCAGGCCACTGAATTTGCAAAAGCAAAAATTGATAGTGCTAAAACTGCCGTAACAAAAGCAGTTAAAGACACCGTCGAATCGATAAAGAAGCAAGCGACAAAAGCTGCTGAGGACGAAATAAAAAAACGATTATTTGGGAAAGACTCTACTGCTAAGAAAGATACTGTTCCCCCAAAAAAGAAATTGGAAGAAACAGGAAAAGGATTGATTAAGGATATTTTTAAAAAGAAACAAAAGGATACTACAAAGAATTAATTAATCGAATTTTCGTCGCTGTCCCATCAAACAAATGAACACTGTTTGATGGGACAGTTTTATTAAATGAGGGGTTTGCTTCAGCTCATAGTTGTATCTACCTTCGGGCTGGGGATATTCTACCGAAATACGGCCAATACCGCATGACACCTGCACCAAAAAAACCCACGCCTGCTATGATGTATAGCCTTTTTGCCCTATTTTTGCGGGCCTTCAAAAAATCAACTTTAGAACTTACGAACTAAACGCTTATGAACAATTTGATCTATCTCGTTCCTGTCTTCGGAGTCATTGGTTTGCTGTACACGCTGGTTAAGTTCAATTGGGTGTCCAAACAAGACGCTGGAAATGAAAGAATGAAAGAAATAAGCACTTATATCGCCGAAGGCGCGATGGCATTTCTTAGAGCAGAATGGAAAATTCTCGGGTATTTCGTAGCGATTGTTGCTGTGCTTCTTGCTGTAATGGCCTATAGCAATCCGCATTCAGACTGGACCATTGCTATCTCTTTTATTATTGGTGCTGTTTTTAGTGCAACTGCCGGGTACATAGGGATGAAGATTGCAACCAAAGCGAATGTCCGTACAGCACAAGCTGCCCGCACGAGTCTTCGTCAGGCGTTGGCTGTCTCTTTTACAGGGGGTTCTGTAATGGGCCTTGGGGTTGCTGGTTTAGCCGTGCTTGGATTGGGTGGTTTGTTCCTTGCACTTAAAGCGTATTTCGGCGCGGAAACGGTAAACTCTGCGGAAATGCTCCGTACAATTGAAGTATTAACTGGATTTTCTTTAGGCGCTGAATCCATCGCACTTTTTGCGCGGGTGGGCGGCGGTATCTATACAAAGGCAGCAGACGTAGGCGCTGACCTCGTTGGTAAAGTTGAAGCGGGTATCCCTGAAGATGATCCGCGCAACCCGGCAACGATAGCCGATAACGTCGGAGACAATGTTGGTGATGTTGCAGGAATGGGCGCAGACCTTTTTGGTTCTTATGTTGCCACCGTACTTGCTACGATTGTATTGGGACAGGAAACAAGAATCGTCGGTGATGATGGAATGGCCGGCTTTTCGCCAATCGTTCTTCCAATGTTGATTGCTGGGGTGGGTATTCTTTTGTCAATCGTCGGTACTTGGTTCGTTCGCATTTCCGAGAAAGCTAAAGTGAATACAGAAACAGTACAGCGCGCATTGAATATGGGTAACTGGGGATCGATTGTGTTGACTGCTATTGCATGTGCAGGACTGGTTTACTGGCTACTCCCAGAAACAATGATCCTTCGCGGTAACGAGTTTACGAAATGGGGAGTAATGGGTGCAATTGCTGTGGGTCTTGTGGTTGGTACACTCATGAGCATCATCACTGAATATTATACGGCAATGGGAAAACGTCCCGTGCTTTCGATTATCCGCCAATCTTCAACAGGCCATGCTACAAACGTTATTGGTGGTCTTGCTGTTGGGATGGAATCAACCTGCCTGCCGATCCTTGTCTTGACTGGCGGTATTTATGGTTCATTTGCATGTGCTGGATTATATGGCGTCGCGATCGCGGCTGCTGGTATGATGGCAACTACTGCGATGCAATTGGCAATTGATGCATTTGGCCCGATTGCAGATAACGCTGGTGGTATTGCAGAAATGAGTGAGCTTCCAAAAGAAGTTCGTGAAAAGACAGACGTATTGGATGCGGTTGGTAATACGACTGCTGCAAGTGGTAAAGGTTTTGCAATTGCTTCCGCGGCATTGACTGCGCTTGCATTATTCGCTGCGTTTGTTGGTGTCGCTGGTATCGATGGTATCGACATTTATAAAGCAGATGTCCTCGCTTCGCTTTTTGTAGGAGGAATGATTCCTTTTATATTTTCATCTCTTGCTATTCGTGCGGTTGGTGAAGCAGCCATGGCAATGGTGGAAGAAGTCAGACGCCAATTCCGTACGATCCCCGGAATTATGGAAGGCACGGGTAAACCTGAATATGATAAATGTGTTGCTATCTCTACACAGGCCTCTATCCGCAAAATGATGTTACCTGGTGCTATTACAATTATATCTCCTATTCTTATTGGATTTATCCTTGGCCCCGAAGCACTCGGCGGATTTCTTGCTGGTGCGACAGTTAGTGGTGTGTTGATGGGAATGTTCCAAAATAATGCTGGCGGCGCATGGGATAACGCGAAGAAGAGTTTTGAGAAAGGTGTCGAGATCAACGGTCAGATGTATTATAAGAAGTCTGAACCGCATAAGGCTTCTGTAACCGGAGATACTGTAGGTGATCCTTTTAAAGATACATCCGGTCCATCAATGAATATCCTTATCAAATTGATGAGCATTGTTTCGTTGGTGATTGCTCCTTCGCTTGCACAAATTTTTACTGCTGATGGTGAACGCGAAGTTGGAAAAGTAAAAACTGAAATGGCGCCGGTGGCAGCGGAGGTTAAGGGGGTTGAGTAAGAATATCGAATATCGAATGTAGAATGTAGAATAAAGAATACAGAATTCAGGAGACAGAATTTCAAAGAAATGATGTCCCTAATTACTCATAATTAATTGAAGTGAGTCCTTTCTAAAAGATCGGGCTCATTTTTTTTAAGGCAGCGCAGAAGTAAATAAAACGTGTCGGCTTCTCTTTATATAGTAAATAAGCGCGCACTCTCTTTTAAGAGAGAGGGGCAGAATGCAGGAGACAGAATCTCAAAGAAATGATGTCCCTAATTACTCATAATTAATTGAAGTGAGTCCTTTCTAAAAGATCGGGCTCATTTTTTTTTGTATAATGACACTAGTTGCCTTTGAAGATGCTTGCTGAAATAATCCAACCTTTAAAAGACCAGGATCACTAATTTTTGATGATACTACATTCTAAAACCGGTCAACCGTATTTAGGGATTTACAAGTGATTCTGTCTCCTGTATTCTTTATTCTTTATTCTTTATTCTACATTCTACATTCTACATTCGACATTCGACATGCCCCCGCCCCCACCCATCCCTCCCCTCGCCCTTCCATTTATTTCGCCGTTTGTCGGAAAAAAAAATTGTTATCTTCCTTTAATAGCTGATTACGAAATTTATCGTATTTTTAAAGCAAATCTTTATTTGCATGGGAACAAAGTATATCAAACCAACAGAAAGTGAGTTGGAAATACTGCAGGTGTTGTGGGAGCGAAAGATCGCAAGTGTTCGAGACGTTCATGAAGTATTGGCTAAGACAAAAGAGGCTGGTTACACAACTACCCTCAAATTGATGCAGATCATGTTTGAGAAAGGGCTTGTCAAAAGAGACTCGACCCTGAAAACCCATTTTTACCAGGCAGCAACGAGTCGTGAGAAAACTCAAAAACATTTGCTTGGTAAGATGATCGATTCATTGTTTGGCGGATCACCTACACAGCTTGTTATGCAGGCATTGGGTGACCATAAGGCATCACCTGAAGAACTGGAAGAGATCCAGCGGATGATCAACAACTTGAAAACGCAATAGCTTATGATTTTTTTGGCGCAATCTGCTTTTCTCAAAGCACTGGGCTGGGCACTGCTCCACAGCCTGTGGCAAATGGGAATTTTATGGTTCGTTTACCACGCGATTAGTAATGGAGGTATTAAATTCTCCTCGCGCCAGCGATATAATATTGCACTGATTCTCGTTTCCCTTGGCTCCCTGGCGTTTATTGCTACATTAGGGATTGAATTTTATCTGCTCGATTCACCCGCAGTAATGTACGGGACTGTTGCAGACCCGTCGTCCTCAACTAATATATTTACCTCGATTGCTGCTTATATGGAACCGGCCCTTCCACTTCTATCTGCCGGTTATTTGGTAATCATTGCACTTTTATTCATTCGATTTTTTCGTCAGTATTATTTTTCACATCGCCTTATGTCCGGCGGTTGGAAAAAAGCAGATCCTGAATTGCGACTGTTTCTTAAGCAGATGTCACAGCGCTTCAACATCAGCCGAACAGTTCGTATCGGTTTGTCTGAGTTGGTTAATACGCCGTTGACTGTAGGATTTTGGAAGCCGATCATTTTACTTCCGCTGGCTGCGATCAATCAACTCAGCATTCAACAAACCGAAGCAATTATTTTGCATGAGCTTAATCATATCAAACAAAATGATTACCTCGTCAACTTATTAATAGCCTGTCTCGACATACTTCTTTTCTTTAATCCTTTTTCGAGACTGCTTACCTCCATTCTTACCAAAGAGCGCGAACATAGTTGCGATGATATGGTTCTCCAGTTTCGGTATCCTGCTGTGCAGTATGCAGGAGCTTTGCTGGTACTGGAACAATACCGTACGCATGGCGGTCCGATACTCGCCGTTCGTGCAACGGGAAACAACAAAAAAGTTTTATTGAACCGGGTTCAACGAATCCTGCACGGTAAAACGAACCGTCACCCTCACAGTCATCGATTGCTTGCCTTTCTTCTTTCCGCATTTTTGATTGCATTTGCAGGATGGTATAATCCAGCGAAAGTGATTTTAACTGGACTCGAACCTTCTACATCAACTTCGTTTGCAAAGCAACCATCATCGATTGAATCGAATGCAGTCTTCACAACCGACAATAATACTGGTGGTGGAAGCGTGCGGTTAAGGCTTGTACCAACCGTTCGTGAAGATGTAATAGGAAATGAGACTCCGACTACAACAGAACCGTTAACTACAGAAGACTATTTTATTGCAACGGTTCAGCCTGATATTGAAGAAGAAGAACTTCAACAAGCGTCATTTGTAACAGTGGCAGGTTACCCGGTACCGGAACGCGAGTACTCAATGACGGTAGATTTTTCAGGAACAACAACGGCGCCGATCGTTTATGAAATTCAGCCTTACGTTCCTTCATCCAGTTTTTCATACCGCTATACAGAAGATACGAGCCTGCCGAAAAAGTATGTACCATCTACCGATGAGATTGCCGCAATCGATGATTTGCAACGCGCACTAAAAGCGTTAGAAGTAATCAACTGGGCAGAGCTCGAAAAGAGTCTTGGCAAAACACAGGTTGATATCGCGAAGCTTCAGGTTGAATTGAAGAAAGCATTGATAGCTGTGGATTGGAAAAAGATTGATGCCGAAATGAAAGAATCAATTCGTGAAACAGATCAGCAACTTCGGATGAAGACAGCCTATCTAAAACAACTGCAGCAATATCAACAGCAAAAAATCGCATTGCAACATGCTGAGCAATCCCGCACACAGGAGATTTTGATGGACCGCCTAATGCAGAACGAAACTCTCAAAAAAGCAGAAGAAATTAAAACGGTCGAAGGCAAACAGAAAAAAGTTAAGAAGATTGTTGTTATTTGAGGCGACTTCGAGGGATTGAAGAAAGAATACAGAATAAAGAATATAGAATGAATACAGGCGGATCGAGTTTAAGCTTTTATCCTCTATTGATATTCAGTTTTCACATTTTCTTCGATTAGCAGTTGGGATAATAGAGGATATAGTACATGAATAAATCGTCCCTATCGCAACATACAATAAACAGAAACGAATGGGATCGATTTTAAGATCTTAGCTTCTATTTCTATTGAGATTTGAATATTTATTCCATTAGGGATTGAGATGATACTTAATATTGAATCCTGAGTAAATTACCTCCATCGGAACATGGAATAAAAAGAAACGAATCGGATCGAGTTTAAGATCTTAACCGCTATTTATATTCAGTTTTCAAATTTCTTCGATTAGCAGTTGAGGTGATACTTAATATCGAAACCTGAATAAATTACCTCTTTCGCAACTCGGAACAAAAAGCAACATAATCGGAGCTAGCTTAAGCTCTTACCTTCTATTTATATTCAGATTTGAATT
>JACMLR010000178.1 GCA_014379515.1 Chitinophagaceae bacterium | reverse complement strand
TAGCCTGGTACGAACGTCACGGATATGAACGAACAGGGGAAACAAAGCCATTTCCAACAGGTGATCCGCGTTTCGGGCTTCCGAGACAAACACTGGAGTTTGTAGTATTGAAAAAGCATATCCCAAGTCTTGCCGAATAAGTAGTAGCTGGCAACTTATTCTTACATTCGCAAAAAGAGCCCTTAACCATGGATTTGAAACAACAATTTGAACTGGCGGCCGCTGAAAGTAAAGAACTGGCGCAGCGTCCAAGCAATGACACATTATTACAATTATATTCTCTCTATAAACAGTCTGTTGAAGGCGACATCAATGTAGATCCGCCAAGTAATCCATTCGATTTTGTTAGCAAAGCGAAATTTGAAGCCTGGGCCGGGTTGAAAGGAAAAACAAAAGAAACTGCTATGCAGGAATACATCGACCTAATCAACAAACTCAAAAATTAACTGCACAGTATCCGAACAACGTTACTTGCTGGTTAGCTCAAAAGAAAATCAATGGCTTTCCGGGTTTGAGATCCGTTTCTGATCTGCTCCGACAAAGCTTTGCAATTGGCCACCATCTCTTTGTAATCTGCATCATTAATCCCGGCAAGTCGGGACGAAAGTTCATTCAGCGAATGGATCGTAATACCGATTTTATATTGTTCAATTAAATAAGCTGCCCCAGCGCCTTCATAAATAATTATCGGTAGTTCAGCAAGGATATACAGCGAAATTTTGTGGTGAGTGATATACTGCATGTAGGAGCCGATACTCCCCCCTTCCCCATCGATCGAATCTCCATCCCATACAAGTCCATAGGAACCTTCAATGCTCGCCGGTAAAGTGTACGGGGGAATTACCCCCTTAAAATGGATATTAGGTGCAGGTGTTATCTTAGCCGTTCGACCCGACCCGTAAATATTAAATGCGAGGCTATCGACACCCCTAACACTAGTCAACTCTTCAATAAACCGGCTCTTTTCAAGGTTTCCAGCAAAAACGATTTCGTTAGATCTCACGCGCGATCCATGAAACGGTACCGCAAGGAAACTGAAAAACTCAAGCTGAGCGAAAACGCCGGTGATACCCTGGCTCACCATCCATTTTCTCATTGATTCATTATGGACAATGAACAGGTCGAATAGTTTCAGGAATGAAATTTCCTTTTGCAGCAGTTCATTATTGCCATCTTTCAAACCATCGATGTCCAGCACAAAGCAGATAATTTTAATTTGACGCTGATTGCCGATTTTATTTATTAATCGGAAATTAAGCCTTGCGTATAAGGGATGTTGAAATGCTATGACTGAACCGGCAGGGATTTTAGCCATCCAGATCAAAAAAGAAATAAAGCGCCAACCCTTTGCGAAGAGGGAATGATTGAAATGAAAAGGTAGACGGATCGGCTGAAACCCTTCTTCTTTTAAAATCTTTTCGATGTCGACATTACCAATTCCGCCATGCATCGGTGAACGATGCAGGTGCTCTTCAACGTAATATTTCTTTCCGGTATTAGGCATGTTTGGTGCGGGATGCGATTGATTTGACGTAACGAAATAGATTAAGCGCTAAGGAATTTTTTACAATAACTACAAGCCAAATACAATAAACGACTATACATGACACTACACCGACGATCAATAATACGAGTTCATCAGTAATCCAATGCCTCAATAGAAGAAGCATTGGTAAAAAGAATGCCGCTCCAATTAAAACTTGAATTATATGAGAGGAACTAAAAAGTTTGACTGAGGCCTTCGACTTAATTGAGTAATACAAGTTCCCGCAAAGAACAGTGATCTCTCCTGCAAGCAATGCAACTGCGGCACCTTCCTCACCGAAACGGGAGGAAAGAGAGATAGTGAGTACGACGAAAACTACGGAGCCCCATGCAAGCGCCTTAAGAATCGATCGTTCATTATGATTAGCCATTAGTACCTGCTTATTGAGAAAAAGATTAAAGGTGCTAATGATTGGATAGACTGCTAATATTCTCAACACGTTTGCAACATTCCCAAACTCCGGACCAAGATAAATTGTAGTAATATCATCCGCAAGCAAGAAAATACCGGCAGAAAGCGGAATGCTCATCGCAAGTACAAGGTTTGCAGATTGAAGGAGCTTAGTTTGAATGGACTCATGATTGTTTGATTGGACAAGTGTTACGGTGTGTGGATACAAGACAAGCAATGAGTCGGACACAAACCCAGATGAGATCCGAATGATTTTAATCGCGAAGAGATAAATGCCGGCTGCTACCGCAGTACTTGAAATACGCAGCAAGGAAGTATCGAGCATAATAAATACGCTATAGAGTAAACTAATGCCGTAATTAGTTAACAAGTAAGGGACATGCTTTTTAAGATTGAGTGAACTGAATCTTATCGGGATTGTTGCTAGCAACCTGGAGAAATTTAAAACCAATGAAAGGATCGCACTTATCGCAATGATCGCATAATAGTAAACATAATCGGATTCTTGTTTGATGAACAGAAACACTGCAATCACAGCAACGAGCCGGATGCAAATTGATCTTATCGCGATAAATCTGAATTGTTCCGTGCCCCAAAAGAACCATTCGCAGTAAAGAAAATAGGAAAGAAAGAATGAAAGTGATAACATAACCAGGCGGTAATCCTGGATTTTATCCCACACGGCGTAAATGCTGATCAAATACAAAAAAAAACTGGCAAGCGATGTTAGAAACTGGATGAGCAAGAGCTCAGAAACCAATTTACCCAATGCGATTTTATCATTTTGCAGCTTTGCAACTTCCCGAATTCCATAAACAACCACTCCAAATTCCGCAACGACGGTAAAAAAATAAGTGAATGAGTCAATAAAGCCCACCTGCCCAACGCCGGATGGATGAAGAACCCTGGATATATAAGGGATGGTGATTAATGGAAAAAGTACCTGGCTGAACGAAAGCAAAAAATTGTATCCCAGGTTTTTCTTTAAATTCATTCTTGGTTTGATGGTTAACCGGATAAAGATAATTGAATGCCTGAAAACCGGAACCTGAACTTTATGGCCAGGGTTATTCATTCATGTTCGAAGCAAACCGATTAATTTCGGTGCATGTTAGCAACGAACTATTCCCCGATATGAAGATTGCGATATTTGAAACTGCCCACTTCGAGGGAGCTTACCCGGTAATCCGGTTATTTGACGATGGGCAGAATGATATAATGATTTGCACCAATGAACAATGTTACCGTCAGTTCCTGTTTCTTTTTGGCGATGACATCAATCGGTTTTCATGGGTAATCCAAACTGAAGACGAATCGATTCCTCAATTTATTGATCGTGTTGTGCGAACTGTTCGTGATCGCTCATTTGAATTTTTGTATTTGAACACCATTGACAACAATCACCTATTTTATGCGCGGGCATTAGCGCGTATTCCAACAGTTCGGAAACTGCTCACACTACACGATATCAATACGCATTTTCATCCACGGCCATCACTTAGCATTCGCAGACTGGTTAGAATTTTCGGCAAAATGGAATTGTTGAAACAGATCAATGAATTCAATGTGGTCGCGATGCCAATGCAATCATTTTTGATTTCCAAACTAAATGATAACCGACCTGTCCATTGCGTTCCCGGTGCCGTCTTTGATGCAGCAGATTTCAAATCACCTCCGCCATTGGAATCGGGAATTAATATTGTGGTTCCTGGAAGCATCGACATCAAGCGACGAAACTACGACCAGGTATTTGAACTTTTGAAATTGGCAAACGAGTCCGCGCTTCCACTTAATATTACACTGTTAGGCGGCTCAATAGGTACTTATGGGAAGGAAATAATAACTCGCTGTGAACAGTATGCAGCGAATCATGCCAATCTGAAATTCTATAAGGTGCCAGTCGTGGATCAACCAAAATTTGATCGCGTTATGAACGACGCACATTTTGTGTTTATTCCATCGGTGATTAACACCGTTATTTCCGAT
>JACMLR010000177.1 GCA_014379515.1 Chitinophagaceae bacterium | reverse complement strand
GTTAAAACGAAGTTCTTTAATCAACATATTGGCGAGGTCATTGGACCACCTGACGATTTTTTAAAGGGTACGATCAACAAACACCGACCCGTTTCTACGGGTTGGTCATTTTTTTCGCTTATCCTTCTCCATTATTCTAATTCTGTATTCATTGTAACGAATATAGAATGAATGCCTTCCTCCATCTTCCTTCTCAAAGCCGCTAATCCGGACAAGCATCCTATTGCCTGGTCATCCAGGACAACAGCTTGTTATTACTTGTTTCTGAAACCTCTAAATACGTACTTAAAATGAAACAGTTCCACCCGGGCGGCAAAAATAATTTCGCCTCCAGCTTTACAAAAGCAACCGCAATCTTCATCTTTATTCTTTGTGCATTGCTGCCTCGCGCAAATGCCCAGGGATTAATCTTTAAAAACTCAACACTTCATACCGGCATTGCAGGTGAGCTGAATGCAATCTATCGTTTTCCAGCTGTCACAACCAATGTTGATGCGCTTATACAAATTAGCGATCGCTCGTCGTCGCTTGTAAAATTAGAATCAATTGATTTGACCAACACGGGATTCGACAAGGCGTTCCAACCCCAGGTAAGTTATAATAACGGAACAGCCCCTAACGGCGTGAGTGATTGGTGGATGGAATTTACTGTTACGTTTGTGCGTTCAGGTAGTACTACGCCTGTAGCGGTAAATGGTTTTGGTGTTACCGCGCTAGATATCGATGGCAATGGTGATAAAATAAATGAGTGGGTTGGACTTTACGGCCACAAAACATACACGCTCGAAAACAATAGTTCACTTTCGAATAACAGCATCTGGGAAATCCTTAATCTCGTCAATACAATCGTCGGAACGAAATTTACTGGTCCGAAAACGAATTATCTGAACATCGATACAAGCGCAACCCAAGTTATGACCACTGTTAACTACGAGAATCTAAATGGTATGCGTATCCGCACTGGAGGACATAGTACGGGGCAAAGTGGTGCTTCCGAGCGTATGTATTCGTTTTGGTTCAAAACGTTCAGTTACCAGGCGCCTGTCGAACTTCGTTTGCCAGTCGTTCTCAAATCGTTTTCCGCTACAGTTGCCAACAATAAACCAGTACTTAATTGGATCTCGAGCAAAGAACAAAATTTCAGTCACTACATGCTTGAACGCAGCACGAACGGCACCGATTACACTCAAGCGGCATTAATCTTCGGCAGCGAAACCGCAACTCCTGAAAACAAATATGCCTACACCGATTCAAAAGCACCATCAGGAAGCAACGTTTTGTACTACCGTCTTAAAATGGTAGATCTCGACGGGCAGTTCAAGTTCTCAGAAACTAAAATCGTTCGTCTCGGAAGTGCAGACACAAAATCACTTGCCATCCAGGCTTTTCCAAACCCAGCAAGTAACGAGATCCGCGTTTCTGTTCCAACAAATTGGCAAAATCAAAAAGTGCAGTATGAAATCTACACAATCAATGGCCAAAGCATTCGTCGCGTCCAACGCAGCAACGCCAGTCAAACTGAAGTAATTGATATCAGTTCCCTGCCTCCGGGAAGCTATATCGTCAAGGCGACTGCTGACAAAGAATCCGCAATACAACAATTCGTGAAATCGAAATAAAGAGCATTTTAAGGGTACGATCAACAAAAAACGGCCTGGCTATTCTTAGCCGGGCCCTTCTTTTTCAAAACTTTTTTTTGAAATAATTTGGTTTATGTTATAAACTAGTTTAGTTTCGAGATAAATTTAGAAACAATGATAAAGTGTCTTCCCCTGTTGGTCTTTTTGTTAACCAGCACGCTGCTTTACTCTCAGTCGGTCATCACCGGCAAAGTCAAGGACAACAAGGGCAGACCCGTTCCGGGCGCGAGTATTGCCATCAAAGACAGCTACGATGGTAGCACTTCTGATTCAACGGGATCCTTTCGATTCCGCACTACAGAAAACGGCGAGCAGACAATATTAATTACATCAATCGGCTACAAGTTGCATGAACAAAAGCTGACGCTGACTGGCGAAATCCAGACACTCAATATCGTTTTAAAAGAGGAGCCGAACGAACTAACCGCGGTGGTGATTTCTGTCGGAACTTTCGAGGCAAGTGATCGTAAGAGAGCTGCCGCAATTTTGGATCCGATAGATATCGTTACAACAGCAAGTGCGAACGGAGATATTACGGGCGCATTGAAAACATTACCCGGCGCACAGCAGGTTGGTGAAAGTGAGGGCTTGTTTGTTCGTGGAGGCACTGCCGCAGAAACAAAAACTTTTATTGATGGTACGCTGGTAAACAATTTCTTCTTTAGTAGCGTGCCGAACATTGCATCCTTCAGCCGCTTTTCTCCGTTCATTTTTAAAGGAACAGTATTCAGTACAGGTGGATATTCGGCTTTATATGGACAGGCGTTGTCATCAGCCCTCATCCTCGAATCGATTGATCTTCCCGAACAATCTTCGGCTAATATTGGGCTTTCGGTTATTGGAGTGAACGCGGGGTATCAGCACCTGGCAAAGAAAAAAACATGGTCGATCGGGGGAAGCTATAACTACGCTAATCTAACTCCGGCCTTTGCGGTGATCAAGCAACAGCAAGATTATTCGCAAGCTCCTGAAACGCATTCGGCAGATTTAAATTTTCGCGTTAAGACATCCAAAACAGGCATACTAAAATATTACGGTTACCTGAATACGAGTCGCCTTGCTTTCACAACAAAAAGTATTGATACGCCCGGTTATTATGATCGGATTGGGTTGAAAAACGTAAATACATATCACAATTTCTCGTGGAAGGAAAAGCTATCAACAAAATGGCGCCTGAGCTCGGGCGTATCGTTCAGTATTAACCGGGATGATATAACCGGTGCATTGACGGATGATAACAAAAACCAGCTCCTGGTACCGGGTATGGAATTCAAACAGTTTGGAGTTGAGAACAATGGAGATTTTTTTAATGCGCGCCTTGTACTTGAACGTCGCTTGAAAGGCTTGTCAGCACTGCGTTTCGGCGGAGAGTACAACTATAGCCACGAAACAACATTGTTCACTGCATATAACAATTCTGTATTCCCCGCACAAGTCACGGAAAATCTTAAGGCAGCTTTTGCAGAGGCGGATGTCTACATTACAAATAGTATCGCAGCAAAACTTGGTGGTCGTGTTGAGCATTCTGCTTATTTCGATAAAACGAATATTGCTCCGCGTATTTCTCTCGCTTATAAATTCACCAAACAGGCCCAGGCATCATTGGCCTACGGAATTTTTTATCAAAATCCGGAGAGGAAATATTTACCAACCACAAACGATCTTGGCTTTGCAAAGGCAACCCATTACATCGCTCAGTATATGAAGGTTGATGGGCTTACAACATTTCGTACAGAAGTATTCTACAAAAAATATGACAACCTGGTAAAAACGGACTTTACAAATGGCGCCGAAAGGGCATCAAATAACAACGGATATGGTGATGCTAAAGGGATAGAATTTTTCTGGAGAGATAAGAAAAATATCAAAAATCTTGACTACTGGATATCTTATTCATACCTCGATACGAAAAGAGATTTTTTAAACTTCCCAACAGCAATCACTCCAAATTTTGCAGCGAAGCATACGGCATCACTGATCGTCAAAAAATTTGTGTCAGCATGGAAGATGAACCTGAACGGCTCATACAACTACGCAAGCGGCCGTCCTTATTATAATATCGGTTACGATGGAAACAGTTACAAATTCAACGACCAGGGAAAAATACCAGACTATCATAATGTAAGTTTCTCGATCAACTACCTGCCGTTTATTGGGAAGAAAAATGCCAAAATCTTCGACGTCTATGTTCTTCAAGTGAGCAATATCTTCAACATCAAGCAAACTTATGGCTACCAATATTCATACAACTCAATGCGGAAGCAGGCAATTGTTCCGCCGAGCAGGATGTTTGTTTTCCTCGGAGCTTTTATAAGCTTTGGTGTGGATAGATCGGATGAGGTGATAAATAGTGGACTGTAAATGTGAGAGCGGGAGCGGAAAGTGAGAGCGGAGTATGGAGGATGGAGTATGGAGGATGGAGGGTGAGAGTGAGAGCGAGAGCGAGAGCGGAGTATGGAGTTTGGAGTATGGAGGAGGGAAGAGGGAGGAGAGATGAGTGTGGAGTTTGGAAAGCGGAGTGTGGAGGATGCAGAGTGGAGGAGTGAAGAGTTCTATTCAGCCCCGAAGGGGCGGCATCG
>JACMLR010000176.1 GCA_014379515.1 Chitinophagaceae bacterium | reverse complement strand
TGTATATTACTACGGATCACGGTCGCGATTCCGTTTCGGGTAAGCATCATGGTGGTCAATCCGCACGCGAACGAACAACCTGGATTGTTACCAACGCAAAAGACTTAAATGAAAACTTCAAAAAGAAGCCCGCAATTGTAGATATTTTCCCGTCATTGATGTCGTGGCTTCAGGTAAGTACTTCAGTTGATAAATTGATGGAAGTTGACGGCGTGAATCTCACTGGTGCAATTTCTGCGATCGAGCCACGGGCATCCTACAAAAATGATTCAATTCATTTACAGTGGACAGCGATTCAAAAGGAAGGAACGGCGAAAGTGTGGCTAAGCAAAACCAACAAGTTTAAAAAGGGCGGGAAAGATAAATACAGCATTGTAGCAACTGCTGATGTGGCAAAGGAGAAAATTTCATTTGAGGTGAAGGGTGCCAGATCGGATTTCTATAAAGTAGTAATTGAATTCCCCCACAATCTTCTTAATCGTTGGATTGTTGTACAAAAGGATTCGAATCGAAAAAACTAAAATGACAGAATCAGGTACAATGTCGGGTTTGTATATTCGTACACATTTCAATAAACTAACAGACGCTTCGGCTTATCAAAAATTGATTATGAGAAAATTTCTTTTACTCGTTCTTGCTTTCGTTGGTAGTAATTGCATTACCGCGCAGGACCTCTCTTATTATCTTCCCGATTCAGTTGCCTACAATAATTCGGTTCCCAAACCGAAAGACATTATTTTTCACGAAGTAGGTGAGTGGCATGTGACGCACGACAGGCTTGTAAACTATATGAAAGCGATTGCAACTGCAGCGCCGGATCGCGTCAAACTTGAAACAATGGGTTTCAGTTATGAAAGCAGACCGCAAGTGTTGCTCATTATTACATCGAAAAAAAATCATGACAACCTCGAACAGATCCGGCAGGCGCATGTGAGTTTGTCGGATCCAACAAAATCGGCGGGCCTCAATACCGCCGATATGCCGATCGTTGTTTGGATTGGACATTCAATTCATGGTAATGAAGCGAGTGGAACCAATGCTTCTTTGTTAACGACATATTATCTCGCCGCCGCACAGGGAAAAGAAATTGATGATTTGTTAGATAAGGTTGTCTTATTGGTTGACCCTTCTTTTAACCCGGATGGAATGCAGCGCTTTTCTACATGGGTAAATCAACACAAGAGTAAGAACCTGGTGAGTGATCCAAATTCGCGGGAGTTTAGTGAAGTATGGCCCGGGGGTCGATTCAATCACTACTGGTTTGATCTGAATCGCGACTGGTTACCGGCGGTGCACATAGAAAGTCAAAATCGACTTAAGTGGTACCATCGCTGGAAGCCAAATATCCTCACCGATCATCATGAACAGGGTAGCAATGCAAGTTTTTTCTTTCAACCGGGAGTTCCGTCAAGAGTAAATCCTTTGACGCCAAACATGAACCAGGAGTTGACGGGAAAGCTTGGAAAATTTCACGCGCAGTTTCTCGATCGAATTGGGTCGTTCTATTTTACAAAGGAGAATTATGACGACTTCTATTATGGGAAGGGTTCAACATACCCTGATGTAAATGGTGCGATCGGTATTTTGTTCGAACAGGGCTCATCACGTGGCCATTTACAGGAAACGACGAATGGTTTGTTGACATTCCCAGCTACAATTCGAAACCAATTCGTAACAGCATTGTCGACCCTCGAAGGTGCGAGGGTGTTGCGTACCGAATTTTTGAATTGGCAACGCGAGTTTTATAAATCGGCAATTACGGAAGCAACTGCTGCACCTGTTAAAGGGTTTGTGATTGGCAGTAAAAATGATATGAGCAAGACCATGGTGTTTGTGGAGATGCTTCGTCGTCATGAAATAGAAGTTTATGAGCTCGCTAATAATTTAGCAGTTGATAATTTGTCGTTCGAGAAAGGAAGCGCCTATGTGATTCCGGCGAACCAACCACAAAGCAGGTTGCTACATGGCATTTTTGATAAAACACTAACGTACCGGGATAGCCTTTTTTACGATATTACTGCGTGGACGCTTCCACTTGCTTTTGGGCTGTCATATTCCGAATTGAACGCAACGCGTTTCGCTCCTGGCTTGCTGGGAAATAAGGTAGAAGGAGCTGTAATGCCAAAGGGCTCAATCGTTGGAGGAAAAAGCAGTTACGCTTATTTGTTTGAATGGGATGAATTGCTTGCACCGAAGGCCCTGTATGCATTGCAGAAAGCAGGCGTATTAGTGAAAGTTGGGACAAATAATTTCGAAATAGAAACCGCAAACGGCAATAAGAAATTTGACTATGGTACGATTAGTATCCCGGTCTCTCTTCAGACACTTGCTCCCGATAAAGTGTATGATTTATTAAAAGACATTGCGGAGAAAAACGGAATCACGGCGTATGCTGTCAAGACAGGAAATGTTGTTTCTGGAAGTGATCTCGGAAGCAGCCGGATGACGCGGGTTCAAAAGCCGTCAATCGCGATGATTGTCGGAACAGGAGTGAATCCGACTGATGCAGGCGAGATTTGGCATTTGCTTGATCAGCGCATGGATATTCCTGTTAGTCATCTTGAGCAAAATACTTTCAATCGTGTGGAAGTTGAGAAATACAATACGATCATCATGGTTGGCGGTAATTATACCGACCTCAATAAAGATAAATTACGTTCCTGGGTTTCCGCGGGAGGAGTATTGATATTGACGGAAGAAGCTGTTCAGTGGGCTGCGCAGAATGGGATTAGTTCTGTTTCTTTTAAACGTGCAAAGACTGCAGTTGACAGCTCTGGTAAACTTGCATATGTTGGTCGGGAGCAAATTGCGGGTGCACAACAAGTGAGCGGTGCAATCTTCGGAGCGGAATTGGATCTTACACATCCGCTTGCATACGGCTACAATCAAAAAGTTATCAGTTTGTTTAAAGCAAACCGTGTGTTTATGGAGAAGAGTCGCAATCCATATGCAACACCTTTTTATTACTCGGGTCAGCCACTGCAAAGTGGTTGGGTTAGTAAGGAAAATACGGATGCGATTCGTAATTCAGCAGCCGTTATCGTTAATGCTGTTGGAAGTGGCCGGGTGATCAACATTGCGGACAATCCAAATTTCCGGGCTTTTTGGCTTGGAGGAACAAAGTTATTCATGAATGCAATTTTCTTCGGAAGTGTGATCGATGCGGCAAGCGCGCGCGGAGAGGAGTGAGGAGGAGAATATAGAATATAGAATATAGAATAAAGAATGTAGGGGATCGAATGTCGACGTGGAGCGTTTTTTACCTTTTGAACAGGTTATTAAAACTTATACACGTGGTGTTAATCACACCGGATAGGGGAGGCGAATGCATTAAATTGCATCATTAATAATATTCGACAGTAAATTTTTTTGTTATGATTAAGTTACAGGCGATCGGGCATCTCGGGAAAGATTGTGTGACCAATGTGGTTGGCGGAAAAAATGTAATCAACTTCAGTATTGCCCATACAGAGAAGTTTAAAGATGCGCAAGGAAATCAAAAGGAAAAAACCACCTGGGTTGAGTGTGCGTACTGGACAGACCGAACCGCCATTGCTCCGTATTTGCGCAAGGGGACGCAGGTTTATGTAGATGGAACTCCGGAATTAAGAACATATCCGAAGAATGATGGAACGACGGGAGCTTCATTGAACCTTCGTGTCGCGAGTGTGCAATTGCTTGGTGGCAAGGGTGATAATGCTGGTTCTGGTCCTGGTAATGGATATGCGAGTGCTGGATCGAGCCAGGGTGGTAGTTCAGTTTCCCAGGCAAATGATATCACAGAGCCAATTGATGATTTGCCGTTTTAAGCAGAGAACAAAGAATTCAGAATAAAGAATTCAGAATCGGTATGCCCGCAAGTTTTGATTTAATTCAAAGCCTGCGGGCATGTTATTTTGAAGATACTTTCTAGGGGAGGAAGTGCGAGAACCAGAGCGACAGCGGGAGCTCAACTCTGTGCACTTTCTTTACTCCGTTTCATGGCATGAAGAACGGTTGCCCCACGTTTGTTTGTCGGGGATAGTTTTGCAAGTCATTAAGACTTTTATCCTGTATTTGTATTATTCGCGTTCATCCATGTATTATTCGCGAGAATTCGCGTCTACCTTTTCGCCTTACGTATCCTCAACCTAAACCCAACCTCTCGCCATAAAGAAATTTCGCACATTTCGCACATTTGCACATTTCGCACATTTCCCAGCTCTCTTCACGCTCGCTGGGATTTGAACCCGCTCATTTGCCCTGTATTTGTATCATCCGCGTTCATCCGTGTACTATTCGCGAGAATCCGCGTTCTCCCTCCGCACAACACACCCTCAACC
>JACMLR010000175.1 GCA_014379515.1 Chitinophagaceae bacterium | reverse complement strand
TTCCCTCGTTCGACGAGCTCGCTTTCTGCAACAAATGCCAGTAATTGCAGCAATTGAATTTTTTCTGACACAACTAACATCTGTTGCTGCATTTAATAACAAACAATCGTAAATCGATTGTAAAAGTTTTGCCACTCATCTTGGGTACGCTGCGTAGTATTATCGAAATGATGAACATGAAGAATTCGCACATTAGTAATTAGCAATTCGCACATGCTCACAAGCTCACATGCTCAAAGCATTAAACCATAGTAAACCCTTCCAAAAACTTCGTATTAAAATTCCCACTTATAAACAGCTCATTCTTCATTAACTGCTGATGGAAAGGGATAGTTGTTTTAACTCCTTCGATTACATACTCGCTTAATGCTCTGCTCATGGTATTGATTGCTTCGTTGCGGGTGCGTGCAACAGAAATGATTTTAGCAATCATGGAATCATAATATGGTGGAATTGTATAACCCGCATAAACATGCGAATCGATCCTTATGCCGTGACCACCCGGCTGGTGGAGTGTAGTTATTTTACCAGGCGAAGGACGAAAATCGTTATATGGATCTTCTGCGTTGATGCGACATTCGATCGCGTGCATTGTAGGTTCATAATCGGCACCACTGATCGGCTCGCCCATCGCAATTTTTATTTGCTCTTTGATCAAATCGAAATTCGTTACTTCTTCGGTTACGCAATGTTCTACCTGGATCCTTGTGTTCATTTCCATGAAATAGAAATTGCGATGCTTATCGACAAGAAATTCAATTGTACCAACACTTTCATAACCGATTGCTCCTGCCGCTTTCTTAGCAGCTTCTCCCATTCGTTGACGCAGCTCGGCAGTCATAAACGGAGATGGTGATTCTTCAAGAAGTTTTTGATGTCGACGTTGAATCGAACAATCACGCTCACTTAGATGACAAACCTTTCCGTAACGATCACCTGCGATTTGAATTTCAATGTGACGCGGCTCTTCTACAAACTTCTCGAGATAAATGCCATCGTTTTTGAAAGAAGCACCCGCTTCGGCACGGGCAGTATCATAAGCCTTTTCCATCTCACTTTCATTCCAAACAACGCGCATGCCCTTACCGCCACCACCTGCAGTTGCTTTCAAAATCACCGGATAGCCAAACTCTTTGGCAAGCCCTTTTGCCTGTTTCACATTTTCCAGCAAACCTTCGCCCCCGGGAACAACAGGAACACCGGCTTTGATCATGGTTTCTTTCGCAGTGATTTTATCACCCATCGATCGGATCTGGTCGGGTGTGGGCCCGATAAATTTTATATTATGATCTCCGCATATTTCAGAGAATTTTGCATTTTCTGCAAGAAAGCCATACCCAGGATGAATCGCATCTGCGTTTGTAATTTCAGCAGCTGCCATAATATGTGGAATATTCAGGTATGAATCAGCGCTGGCAGGTTTACCAATACAAACAGCTTCGTCAGCAAACCGGACATGCAGACTGTCTTTATCAGCTGTTGAATAAACAGCAATCGTTTTGATACCCATTTCCCTGCACGTACGAATGACGCGTAAGGCGATCTCGCCGCGATTGGCTATTAATATCTTTTTGAACATCTGTAATCTTTGAAATTCTAACGATCCAAAATCGGATGTTAAGCGGAGAACCGACGAATTTGTTGAACACCCAGTTCATTATCGTTTCCGAACAACAAATTAATTGGGTTCAACGAGGAAAAGCGGCTGGTCGTACTCTACCGGGCTTGCATCTTCAACCAGAATTTTGACAATCTTTCCTTTTACTTCACTTTCGATTTCATTGAAAAGTTTCATCGCCTCGATGATGCAAACGACTTTCCCCGGTGTTATGTCGTCACCCGGTTCAATAAATACGGGTTTGCCTGGTGATGGACTTCTATAAAAAGTTCCGATCATCGGACTCTTAATAGTGATCGTATTAGATGGGGGAGCGTCGTTGGCTTTTGATTTTTCAGCTGGCGCTGAAGCCTGCAGTTGCGGCTGCTGATATGCCGGTTGCATTGTGGCTGGCGCTGCGAAACCAGACGCTATAACGTTCTGGGCAGGCTCTTCTTTTTGTTTGATGGTTAACTTGAATCCTTTTTCTTCAATCGTTACCTCTCCGATGTTCGACTTATTGATCATTTTGATCAATTCCTGAATTTGTTTAAAATCCATCAGAAATTATTTTTTATTATCGGTTGGTTTGGCAAAACAGGCGGCTAAGATAAGGGAATTTGAATTACAAGTGCATGGTTTCTAGTTTGTAAAAACAAATTCTGGCACTTCGAAACTGAAGTTATTGGCAACAGTTTTTTTCAAAAATTGACTTGCTTAAAGTTTGTAAAATGCGACTAAGCTTCTTTAACCCGTTCAACATATTCACCGGTTTTTGTATTGATGCGGATGAGTTCTCCTTCGTTAACAAACAAAGGAACGTTTACAGTTGCACCTGTTTCGATGGTCGCTTGCTTTAATGTTCGGGTTGCAGTATCGCCCTTCACACCTGGCTCACTATAGGTCACTTTCACAACAATTTTATCGGGAAGTTCAACACTCATCGGCAATTCCGTTTCGGTATTCATCATCACAGAAACTCCAGCACCTTCTTTCAGAAACTGTGGCGCATCCACCATACTTTCCTGAACAGCGATTTGTTCAAATGTTTCGGTATCCATAAAGTTATACCCGGTATCATCTTTATAGAGATATTGATAGTCTTTGCGCTCCACACGCACCGGATGAATGCTATCGCCACTGTTCCAGGTTTTTTCAATGGTAC
Organism: Chitinophagaceae bacterium; assembly: GCA_014379515.1. GTDB lineage: Bacteria > Bacteroidota > Bacteroidia > Chitinophagales > Chitinophagaceae > Endoryza. The sequence continues at coordinate 1,484 of JACMLR010000175.1, read as the reverse complement.
GTGCATTATCCACACCTTTCAATTTCGCCCACACCTTTGCGGCTGCACGAGCTGTTTTATTCTCTCCGAATTCGATGACGGAATAGAGGCTGCCATCAAGTTTGATAACCATGCCGCGACTGATATCTGAAGTATTTGCCATGAAAAAATCTTTTAGCCGATAGGAATGCTATGAGCTGGTGATAAATGATGAATCGCCCGCCTTGCTCTCTTCACATTGGTAGATATTGCTTGCAGCAAAGGCGGCGGCAAAACTAAGGCAAAAAAAGCTGTGCACAAAACACGACTGGTGCGCGGCAATTAACCGGTAAAAAAAATCGGCTCCGTCTGGAACCGATCATAAGAATGTAACCTGATATGTTTACAATGATTTACGCTTGGTCTTAACCTGTATAACACCGTTCCTGCCCTTCTCACCAAATTGGCGGAGGCCTTCTTCGGCTTTAAGTACGTCGATCGATTCTATATTTTCAGATTGAATTTGGGAACTAACGTTTTTGGCATCAACTACTTCTCCGTCGACGAGCAGCAAGCCCTTAAAATCAATCAAGTCTGCAATTGACGGCTTTGTATTCCCTTTGGTAGTGATGATGATAACGCCATGTTTACCATCTGATCCGTAGATCGCTGCACTTTGACCCTTAAGCACGTTTATACTCTTGATTGTGTTTGGGTCGATCTCTTGTAGAACGTTTGACGTGTTCTCCAGGCGAACGCCATCGACAATATAAAGTGGATCATCAACCAGTTGATTGACCCCGCGAATTGTAACACGACTTGTTCCCGATGCATCGCGCGATTTTGAAGAACGAATAGCAGGATTTGCATAATACTGTTCCTGGGTCGGTGCGCTAATGACTCCATTATCTATTCCTGGAGCAGGAACTGCTGGATTAATAGCTATTACCGTATTGCCGCGCTTAGCCGCTGTTGCGGATGGTATTCTTCCATATTTAGTTTCATTAGCAACTTCGTTTTTGGTCCACTCCGTTAATGTAAGTGCCTTGATAATTTCACCCACTTTATTTTTAATGATAACCACGCATTCGCCACCATTATCAGCAACAGTAATCACAAACCCCTTCGAATTTGACTCTCGTTTGGGTGGCTTAGGTGCAATCGGTGCTGCTGGAGGTGTTGTTGGTGAGGAAGGTCTTGCCGGCGGTGGAGGCACTGACCGATCACCGTGAGCAGGTGCAGCCGGTGGAGGAGGCGGCGCAAGAACATTTGAGGGCTGAGTTGGTTGAGTCGGCGGTGGTGGCGGTTGCGGCAGATTGCCATATTTCTTTTTATAAACAGCTGCTTCCGTTGGATTATTTAAATCATAAGTTTCCGTCTCGTTGTTCTTTAATTTGACCGTAGCAATTTTATTCTGAATGCTGATGGAATATACATTTTTCGGAAGCCGTTCTCCAGAGGGCACAGTATCGGTTGCTATTAAGTCGGGCCGTTTTTCACCAATAACAATTACGCCGTTTCTTCCA
>JACMLR010000174.1 GCA_014379515.1 Chitinophagaceae bacterium | reverse complement strand
GTTGGTATTGCTACAATCCTGACGATGGTTGAAATGAAAAATTGAAATTGAACAACACGATCACACACCAATAACTCATTCTATGGACGGTTATGTAAAGTCGGAATTTCACAATGGAGCCACTATCATTGAATTTTTCCACCCGCAAAGCAATTCATTACCGGCTGCAATCCTTGAGGAACTTGCACAAGCAATCCATGCTGCGGGAAGTGACGACGATACAAAAGTTATCATTCTTCGTTCGGGTGGTGAGAAAGCATTTTGTGCGGGCGCTTCGTTCGATGAACTAAAAAATATAAAAACACCAGAAGAAGGCCTTGCATTTTTCAGCGGATTCGCTCATGTAATAAATGCAATGCGAAAAGCTCCGCAATTTATTATCGCACGCATTCACGGCAAGTGCGTGGGGGGTGGTGTCGGAATTGCTGCTGCCGCAGATTATGCAATTGCAATAGAAGGTGCGGATATTAAACTGAGTGAATTGGCAGTTGGTATCGGGCCGTTTGTAGTTGGACCCGTCATTGAGCGAAAGACGGGCCTTTCTGCATTTTCACAATTAGCAATCGATGCATCGATGTGGCGGAACACAGAATGGGCGCGGCGAAAAGGTATTTATGCCGAAGTGCATGCAGATATGGAATCACTTGACGAAGCAATTCGCCGATTAACTGAAACCCTGGCTCATTCGAATCCGGAGGCAATGCATGAGCTCAAAAAAATCTTTTGGAAAGGAACAGATCATTGGGATCAATTACTCACAGAACGTGCAGCAATTAGCGGCAAACTGGTATTGAGTTCGTTTACCCGGAATGCTATCGAAAAGTTCAAGACCAAATGATTGAACGATTTAATGAAGGCAATCATGCGGCGATATGTGATCGATTAGCCGAAAAAGATTCCGATCTGCGCTCGATACTGCAAGCATATGGTTATCCACCGGTTTGGACAAGAACACCGGATTTTCCATCATTGATTCATATAATACTTGAACAGCAGGTTTCGCTTGCTTCAGCCAAAGCAGCATTCAACAAATTGTCTGAAAAATTGGGAGCCATTTCACCGCAGGCATTGTTGGAATTAAGCGATGAAGAATTACGCGCTTGTTATTTCAGCAGGCAAAAAGCAAGCTATGCCAGACACCTGGCGACCATGCTTGTCGATAAAAAATTGGTGCTTGAAAACTTTATCGATGCGCACGATGATGTTGTTAGAAAAGAATTGAAGACCGTGAAAGGCATTGGGGATTGGACGGTTGATATTTACTTGCTGTTTGCGCTTCAGCGGTGCGATATTTTTCCAACTGGAGATCTTGCGATGATCAATGCCTTTAAGGAATTAAAAGGATTGCCGAAAGAAACGACAAAAGAACAGATCGTTGAAATGGCAGAACAGTGGCGGCCCTATCGTTCAATTGCTACTTATATGCTTTGGCATTTTTATATTAAGTCGCGAAACATTCGAATCTAATTACATGCTCAATCCGCCGCAAGCGCTGATCACCTGGCCGGTAATGTATGAACTCCATGAAGATGCGAGGAAAAGACTAACGTTCGCAATATCCTCACCAGTTGCAAATCGTCCTAAAGGAATACTTGCTTTGTATTTATCTGCACCCTCACCCTCTTTGAGATAGCTTGTCATATCTGTTTCAACAAAACCCGGAGCTATTGCATTACAACGGATATTGCGGCTACCAAGTTCCTTTGCAACCGATTTTGTAAACCCAATGATGCCAGCTTTGCTGGCGGCATAACTGCTCTGACCCGCATTGCCGCTTTCACCAATAATGGAACTCATGTTGATAATGCTACCTGATCTCGCTTTCATCATTGGCTTGATTACTTGCTTCGTCATATAGAAAACGCTGTTGAGATTAATCTTTATTACATCGTCCCATTGTTCGGGACTCATTCTAAGAAGAAGATTGTCTTTTGAAATGCCGGCATTATTAACACAAACGTCTACCTGCCCAAATTCTTTCAACACATCGTTCACAAAAGATTCGCATTGAGCGAAATCGCCTGCATTGCTTTTATACGCCTTCGCCTTCACTCCCATTGCTTCTATCTTTTTTGATAGCGCATCTGCTTTTTCAGCACTGCTATCACTCACATAGGTAAACGCAACGTGTGCACCGTGCTCGGCAAATTTAAGCACGATAGCTTCGCCAATTCCACGTGCAGCACCAGTTACAATTGCGATTTTATTCTCCAGTAATTTCATTTTCTTTTCTTTGAGTGGGCCAAAGTTAATAACAAAACCATTGAGTTTCTTAGATGAACGCCATGACTACCAGGAAAAGAATGAGGCGGTAAATGATGAACAAGATTAAAAAATCTCCAACCAGGAAAAGTAACGTCTTGATAACGCTATGAACAGTACCGACCCTATAAAATTGTTTAAATGCTGCAACAAGGTAAAGAGCATATAGCAGGTAGCCCAAAATGAACATCACAAATGCCGGCATTCCGTCTGAGAAGAATGGGACCTTTTGAATAAGAGTAAGGAATAGAGCGAAAATTAAATAATTAAAAAGCAGGTTGAAAATGTTGATCTCAGTACTTAACAGCAGGTGATCATAAAAATACTTTTTTCGCTTTGAGAAAAGAAGTTTCAGTAAAAATGCAAACATGGGTATTACGATCAGGAGCAGAATCTTTGAAACCTTCTCCGATTTCTGCGCATATATATAACTCAGTTCGGTCATCGACAAATTGGTGGCAGCAAGTTTCCGTTCGATAATAGGAGCGGTGATGCCTTTTAAAAATCCAAGCTTTTGCTGCGACAAGTGAACGTTCAATCCCATGAAGAGTGGGAATAGCAGGTAAAGTACAACCAACAATAAAAAAAGTGAAAGGGGTTTGAAGTAGCGTTGAGTAATCCCATTGCTAAAGTCTTCGGCATATTTTCCCGGAGTCCTGAAGATTGTCTTCAATGTAACGAACAGGCGCCCGTCGAAATGTGTGAGAAAATGAAAAGCGTCTTCAACAAAGTGAACTATTTTCTTGTCGTGATCAGAATGCGTTTTTTGACCACATACATTACAGTACTTCCCTTCAAACTGGTTGCCGCAATTTTTACAGACAATTGTTTCGTGCATCAAGGCAGTAATTAACGATTGAGCGCAAGAATTTCTTCAATGTACTGACGTTCGTTGCTAAGCCGGGGCACTTTATGTTGGCCACCTAGTTTACCGCGGCTTTTCAACCACTCAGAAAATATTCCTTTTGGCAATGAATGAACTACTGGTTCTCGCAATGCAATATTCTTGTAACGTTTTGCTTCATAGTCACTATTGGCAGCCTGCAATGCAGAATCGAGTTCACGTATAAAATGCGAAATAGAATCGGGTTGCTTTTCAAACTCGATCAGCCACTCGTGTGCACCATTGCTCGCATCCCCGAAATATAACGGCGCAGCGGTATAGTCATTTACCACAGCACCCGTTCGCTGACAAGCAACCGCGACGGCCTGGTCGGTATTGTCAACAATTATTTCTTCGCCAAACGCATTAATATAATGTTTTACTCTTCCGCTCACGCGAATGCGATAAGGCTGAAGCGAAGTAAATTGAATTGTATCGCCAATCAGGTAGCGCCAAAGTCCGCCATTGGTAGAAATCACCAACGCATAATTTTTTCCCATTTCAACATCCTGCAAACCGATAGTTTGAGGTGATGGTTTTCCATACTCTTCAATTGGCATGAATTCCATAAAAATTCCATGGTCAGTGAAGAGCAGCATACCATCTTCACCTGGTGTATCCTGCGCAGCAAAAAATCCCTCACTGGCGTTATACATCTCCAGGTAATGAATATCTTTCCCGATAAGTTTTTTAAATGGCTCCCGGTATGGCACAAACGAAACCCCGCCATGAATGTAAAGTTCCAAGTCGGGCCAAACTTCTTTCATCGTCTTTTTACCTGTCATTTCAAGGATGCGACGAAATAGTACCATCGTCCAGGTTGGAACACCTGAAATCGAAGTAACATTTTCGCTGATTGTATTTTGAGCGAGTTTTTCAATCTTGGTTTCCCACTCATCCATCAAAGCGATACTGAGTTCGGGAGTTCGGATCCAATGGCCCCAGAATGGAGAATTTTGCAGCAATACTGCACTTAGGTCGCCATAATGCGTTTCTTCATTTATCTGGTGAACGGTGTGGCTGCCACCAATTACCAATCCTTTGCCTGTTAGCAAATCAGAATCCGGATTGAAGTTATAATAAAGGGTAAGCACGTCTTTAGCCGCCTTGTAATGGCAATCTTCCAGGCTTTCGTCGCTCACGGGAATGAACTTGCTTTTATCACTTGTTGTGCCACTACTTTTTGCGAACCAATGAATTGGAGTATTCCAGAGAATGTTTTGCTCGCCATTCATTATGCGCTGAATGTATGGCTTGAGGTCATCGTATTCGTGAATCGGAACAGCTTGCTTAAACGTTCGCAGGTTGAATAACTGAGAGAAATTGTATTTACGGCCAAATTCAGTGTATTGTGCGGAAGTGACGAGGTCTTGCAGTACTTCTCGTTGAGAATCGATCGGATTGTTTCTCCAGCCATCAATTCGCCAGAGGCGCAAACGTGCGAGAGATGATATGGCAGGCGAAAGTAATTTCATGCGTTGAGCAAAGTAAAGAATTTGCCTCAATAAGACCCTAACACCCGATCTAAATTGGCGATATATTCTCCATTTGCTGGTATGCGCTTTTGATTTTGGCTGAAAGCACAGTTTTTACTTCATTTGAAATGAATGCATGGCGCACCGCTTCAAGATTGCATTTCAGGAAATGAGACAGTTTCCAATCAAATTCACGTTGGAGCATTTCGTACTCGGCAGAAAGCGTAACCGGCGTGATGGTTCGCGCATCTGTATTTACGCTCATCGATATTCCGCTTTTATAAATTGCATCGATCGGATGATCCTGGATCGTTGGAAAAACATCAACCTGGATATTACTTGAGGCGCACACTTCAAGATGAATATCCTGCTCCTTTAACTGATTCATTATTGCGGCATCCTCGATGCACCGAACACCATGCCCGATACGCGTTGGCTTGAGATAAGCGAGGGTTTCACGAATACTATCCGAGCCCTTTGCTTCTCCCGCATGTGCTGTACAACATATCCCACTCTTCTTTGCAAATTCAAATGCGGCAATATGTTCATCGATTGGATACCCGGCTTCATCTGCAGCAATGTCAAACCCTACGACCATCGTATTCTTGAACTGCTCAACGAGCCTGATTGTTTGCATACTCTGGTCCGACGAATAATGACGTAGCGTACACAGAATAATCCGTGTTTCAATTTCATACATGGCATTTCCTTCAATGATGGCATAGTTTACCGCATCCACTACATCGGCAGGTGAAAGTCCATGAGCAAGATGCTGGAGCGGCGCAAAACGAATCTCGGCATAGATTACATTATCCGCTTTCAATTGCCTGAGGAGATCCAATGTTACAAGCCGGAGTTGCTCTTTCGTTTGCATCAATTCAATACCCTTTATGGCACGCGTGATGTAATCGGCGAGATCTGTGCATTTTGGAGGAGCGACGAATGATTGATACCAATCGTGATAAGATATACCAGGATTTAATTGCTGCACAATCTCAAAACTTAAACAACAATCGAGATGAAGATGTAATTCAATTTTTGGTAGTGCAAGAAAGTTCATTCATAATAGTTGTGTCAGGAAAAAAATGGTGGTATCTCGCGAAGCGAATTCGCCTGCATGAACCTGTCGTTCACGATTGTCTGCTCAATTTTTTCATGTGCCCAGGTGGTGTGATACGGAATATGAATAGCGTACCCACCGATGTCCAGAACAGGAAGCACATCTGATTTCAGCGAATTTCCAATCATCAAAAATTCATCAGGCTTTATATCCAGGTGGCGAAGAAGTTTTTGGTAGTCGCGCTCGCCTTTGTCGCTCATGATTTCGATATGATGAAAATAATGTTCTATACCAGATTTTTTTAGCTTTCGTTCCTGGTCAAGAAGATCGCCCTTGGTTGCAACTACAAGACGAAAGTTATGTTTGAATTCATTTAAAATGTCCTCAACGCCATCAAGCAATTCTATTGGCTTTTCTAATAGATCCTTACCGTATTGAAGCGCTTTTTCGATAACGGAAATACTTACTGTATTATTAGAAACGCGCAATGCAGTTTCAACCATTGACAAAATAAATCCTTTAACACCGTACCCGTACAACGCAAGATTCTGGATTTCGGTTTTGAATAATTCCTGTGCAATGGAATGATGTGGCAAATAATCTTCAAGTAATGCACAAAATCGGTGTTCAGTTTCCTGGAAATAGGGTTCATTAACCCACAACGTGTCGTCGGCATCAAATGCAATTACCTTGATAGATCTCATATCTTCATTTTGAGAAACACGAAATTAGGAAGTTCCATCTCCCGAAAAAAGTACTATGGTTTTGTAAGATTATGGAACGTCAGTAGTATCGGGCTGTTGGAAGCCACGCATTGCTTCTTCGTGGAGATAGTCTTTTCGTTTTAATTCGAAATTACGACCCAGATAAAGACGCCGAACCTGTTCGTCATCTGCGAGTTCTTCTGCTGTGCCATGCTTGAAGATTTTTCCTTCGATCAGCAGATAAGCACGATCGCATATCGATAGCGTTTCGTTTACGTTGTGATCTGTAATAAGAATGCCGATGTTTTTGTATTTGAGTCGCGCCACGACAGATTGGATATCCTCGACTGCGATGGGGTCAACTCCTGCAAATGGTTCATCGAGAAGCATGAACTTTGGGTCTACGGCAAGTGCCCGAGCGATTTCTGTTCGGCGACGTTCACCACCACTCAGGCTATCCCCTTTGTTCTTTCGTACATGATGAAGCCGGAATTCATCCAGCAATGCTTCAAGCTTTTCTTTTTGCTGAGCTTTACGAAGATTCGTCATTTCTAAAATAGCCATGATATTATCTTCTACACTCATCTTTCGAAACACACTTGCTTCCTGTGGCAAATACCCAATACCGAGTTGAGCCCGGCGATACATGGGCATTGATGTAATTTCTTCTTTATCGAGAAACACTTCACCATCATCCGGTTTTATCAATCCAACCACCATATAGAAAGTGGTTGTTTTGCCCGCTCCATTTGGACCAAGCAAACCAACAATTTCACCCTGTTTCACATTGACGGAAACATTGTTTACGACGGTTCTGCGTCCATATGCTTTTACGAGGTTGCTGGTGTAAATTTCGCTGCTCAAATTCGGTTTGCTTTTAGCCCGCAAAAGTACCGGAACAATTCGATTCAATTACAGTTTAAATCGGCAATTTAACAGCCATTTGCAATAAATCAAATCCTTAACTATGTTTGCAGGCTAATTAAAGGTTTTAATGAAAGTAATTGATCATATTAATCAGGCGAAAGATACCCTGATCTCTTTTGAAGTTCTTCCACCATTGAAGGGCAGAGGAATTGAAGCGCTTTATAACCATCTCGACCCATTGATGGAATTCAAACCAGCATTTATAAATGTGACCTATCACCGGAGCGAACACGTTTTCAAGAAAAATGCGGATGGAAGTTTTCAAAAAGTTGTTGTAAGAAAGCGACCTGGGACAGAAAGTATCTGCGCAGCAATCATGAATAAATACAATGTTGATACGGTTCCTCACCTGATCTGCGGCGGGTTTAGTATCAATGAAACTGAAGATGCGCTTATCAATTTGCATTACCTGGGCATCGACAATGTATTAGTGCTTCGGGGTGACGCAGCAAAAAATGAAACATCATTTGAACCAGAACCGGGCGGTCATAAATATGCCTGCGACTTATTAAAGCAGGTTGTAAATTTAAATTCAGGCGTTTACCTCGAAGATGAATTAAAGAATACGCACAAAACAAAGTTTTGTATCGGTGTTGCCGGCTACCCGGAAAAACACTTTGAGGCACCGAACATGGCAGCTGATCTGCAATATTTGAAATCGAAAGTTGAATGTGGTGCTGATTATATCATCACTCAAATGTTTTTCGACAATGCTAAATATTATGCGTTTGTAAAAGCCTGCCGCGAAGTTGGCATTACGGTGCCGATCATACCGGGTCTAAAGCCGGTGTATAACCGCAAACAATTGAATGTACTTCCTAAAACGTTTCATATCGACCTACCCCCGGAACTTTCAGTAGAAATGGAAAAATGCAAAACAGACGCGGAAGTAGAACGTGTTGGTTCAGAATGGCTGTTGTATCAATCAAAAGATCTGAAACAAAATGGCGTTCCGGTACTTCACTATTATACATTAGGAAGACCACATGTGGTTGCTAATGTCGTGAAAGAAATCGTTTAATGGCTTTTGTTATTTAGGCAAAGAATTCAAGACGACCTCGTCAACTCTAATTGGGTATTTTTTCTTTAGATCGGTAATCCACTGCTCTTCAAGCCAGGTTTGATAATCATTGATCACAAAGCCGCGTGCATCATTGAACGTCCTCGGCTGTTTTTCTTTATACAATTTGATGATATAACAGAAGCTTGCGCTGTTATCTGTTTCATTCTTTACATTGGCAGTAAGCAATCCTTCACTAAAGGCCGTACGGTCAACAACGGGTAATTGACCTAATTCAAATCTGCCAGAGTCTCCCTGCAATGTACCCTGGCTAACATCGATATATTGCCGCCATGATTTGTGATCTTTTTTGAGCATTGCCTTTGTTGCGTTGGCCACCGAATCATTGCTCGCTGTAAAAATCAATGCATCGCCACTTGCTTCCCACCAGTAATTGCTTTTGTGAGCTTCATAATATTTTTTCAGTCCAATACTGTCTGCCGAAGCGCGGTCCCAAATATTACGTTGCATAATTTCGAAAAGCAAGTTTCCTTCTTTGAACTCATTTAGCTGGTAAGCAAAATCGGTATTGTAGGTTTCGAGGTTATCCCGATAATATTCGAGTGCGGTGCTTTCAAGAAACTGATCAAAAACTTCAGCCCTTGGTTTCGTTGTCATTCCTGGCATCCCGCGAACACTTTCCAAATAGGTTATGAAATCGGAAACCGTGATTGTTTGTTTTGGGAACGTTATGAGAACGGTTTTAAATCTTGGATCCTGCGATACGAAACTGTGATTCGTTAAAATCACACTATCCGCTACAAGTGTTACGATCGATTCTGTACCTGCGGGTTGCTGCATCCCCGTCTGCTTTACAATCTTTTTGACCAGTAATTTTTTCGAAACCTCCATCCGGTCATTTTGTGTTACTTCCTGGCGGAAACTATCCCGGACTGCTTTGTTCTTTTTATCTGTTGAAGGCGGAACAAGTTTGAGTCGTTTAATAATGTGATAACCGAAAGAAGTAGCAATTGGCTTACTAACTTCATCATCTTTCTGCAATGCAAATGCGGCTTTTTCGAAATTTGGTTCGTAACGTCCCGAACCGAATTCCGGCATTTCACCGCCGTTTTGATAACTAATATTGTCGTTGCTGAAAGTTGCCGCTAACTTTTTGAAATCGCCACCACTTATAACAAGACGATGAATAGAATCGGCAGTTTTTTTTGTTTGTAGCTTTTGCAGTTCACCGGCATCTGGCGGAAATGCAAGAAGTATTTGAGCGACACGAATTTTTCCAGGAGCCTTCCGCTCGCCTGTATTCTTGAATATGTGATATCCTATTTTACTTTTAAACGGTGTGGAAAATTTGCCTGCCGGAGTAGTGTATGCGAGCGTTTCTAAATCGTACGGCAATGTGAAAACGTTGATGAAACCGAGATTTCCTTTGTTAGTTGATACAGCCGGATCTTTAGAAAATTCGATTGCACATTTTTCAAATGCTTCTCCTTTTTTAAGTCGATCGTAGGCAGATTGAATAGACTTTCGCGCTTGTTCGGCTTCTTCTGCCGTTGCAGTAGATGACACAGGTATGAAAATATGGGAAAGCTGAATTTCTTTGGCGCTTCTATCGATCGCTTCGTCGATCAGCAATTCAACACTCGCATCATCATTCATATAGGAACCGGCAACCTGGTTTCGAAAGCTTTGTAACTCGGTTCGCTGCATATCCAGCGTATCGAGATGCATGTCAAGAGCAGCCTGTACTTTTATTTTGAAACGTGAGTAGAGTTCCAAATAATCGGCATAAGCTTTTTGTGTTGGCTTCGATTCTGTATTGTTTTTATTGAAAGCTTTCAGGAATTCATCCTTACTAACAGACTTGTTCCCGTATGTAAATACAGTTTGAGAAAACAAGTTTGTTTGCGAACTGCATAATAAAGCTGCAGCCACTAAAAGTTTTTTAAGATCTGACATGGTTTAATTGGATGTTGATTTTTTCAATTTGAGGGTTATGACCTCATCCAGCTGTTCAATGCTCAATTTTTTTGCGACGATTCTTTTGTCTTTATCCAGCAAATATAAAAGTGGAGTTTGATATACATCATACAACTGCTTAAATGAGGCTCGGCCCGCGTTGCTGATCTCGAGTTCTTTTGACGGCAATTGGTAAACATGAATCCAATCTGTCAACTTATGTTCGTTGATAAATGTTGTCCAGTTTTCCTTTCCTCCTTCTGTCATTACCCCGTAGATTTTAACCCCCTGTGCTTTCCATTTTGCCCGATACATCGAGTCGACGCGCGGAACAACTTCCTTGCAATGCCCGCAGGTTGGATCCCAAAAACAGACAACAAGCAGATCCGCTTTTACATCATAAAGATCAGTCGCTTTATTGTTGCTATCAACCATTTCAAGGTTGGCTGCTGGTCGTCCAATTAAATTAGCCATAAGGCTGTAAGCCCTTTTGGTCATGAAGTCTTTGTATTGGGCTGTAAAGAAATCCGTTTGGTTTGTATTGATGTATTTTTCGAACAAGTGTACAAAAACAGCATCCTGTCCCATGTATTCCGGGTTTACATATTTCTGAACAAAATGAACCATCAGGTATTTGTACATTTCTTTGCTCCCGCGAGAATATAAGATCATGTGGTCGACCTCGCGGATCACCGAATCCGGGTTTGGCGGAACAAGTTCACGGAAATAGCGCTCGAGTTTCGGCTCAAAAAATGGCGTGCGCGCAAGTCGTTCATCTCCGAAATCCACGCCGTCCCAAAAGTGAGATTTGTAGTACCGATACGCAAAATTCGAATCATATTTTCCACCGGGATGTGTTGATGGAGCGGGAACTATAGGTTCTTTCAACGCGCGAAACATCGCAGAAAGCATCGATGAGGGATGTTTCTTATTGATGCTATCCTGGTAGCGTTGCATGCTTTCGCCGAGGCTTTTAAGTTTTGCGCTGGTCTTTACAGAATCCTGATTTGATCTTGCGATTGCCAGCTCGGCCTTTGCTTTTCCGATGGCCTGACCCGTTTGAGCTGCAAATACAGTGTATTGTTGAAACAATGCATTTTCTGCTGTGTTGGCAAAGACCACTCCTTTATTCAGAGTTGCAGTATCAGCAATCACAGAGAAGTTTTGCTCTTTATCAATTAATACCTCAAACAAAATTTCTTTGCGTGGGGAGATTACAAAATAAATTCCACCGGGAAGCGGTGTGCTGCCCTTGAAAATGGCTTTGCTGTTCGCATCCAGCAATGCAGAATCCGCAATTGCCTTTTTTGAACCATAATGATAGCCCAGATAGATGTAGACATTTTTGTAGGGCTTCAGTGTAACGGGGATTGAATAGCCTGACTGCGACATTCCTTTGATCACCAGGCAGCAAACAACAGCTAACAGGAAAATTCTTTTCATAGTTGTGATACAAATAAACGTATGAATGATAGCACTAACAACGTCAAAGGAGTTAATTCGTTGCGAAGATAGCAGGAATATGTCCCGAGTTAATAGACGGGCGTTTACACCCCATCGGCTGCTTATATAAAAAATAGTTTGCATCTTTCTAAAAAAGCGCTCAGTGTATGCATTTATGGCACTGTGTTTGCGCAAGTTAGGCTTCGCATCAAATCCCCCTTCTGAATTCGATAATGATCCTCCGTGAAAGTCACTCCCCCCGGAACGACGTGTCCAATTTTTAATCTGTTCGAACTAAAAGGCAATGGTTATGATGGTCAAAACAACTGTTTCAAAAGTCGTTTTATTGTGCTTGCTATTTCTCGCTCTTCTCCCTCAATCTACTGACGCTCAAACGAATCAATGTCCAACTTGTTGGGTACCGATAGCTCGTCATCGTTTGGTTACCAACGTAAATATCTCCGCCAATATCCATGGATATGGTGAGTTATTGCCCAAAAATTATAATCCAAATTCGACTCAGAAGCATCCGCTCATTATCAATATGCACGGACGTGGAGGAGCTGGCCCGGGTAACGATCCTTACTGGATATGTTTGGCTGTTTGCGAGGGGCTGCCATTAAAAATAGAACAGGGTGTCGTCAACGATTTCGAAACGGTGAATGGTCAACCGGTATCGTATATCGTCCTGACTCCAAATTATCAATTGCCGAATGCCAACTGGAATGATATCGTAAATATGTTGAATTATGCGCTGGCGAATTATCCAAAGGTTGACCGAAACAAGGTATACCTTACGGGTAACAGCCAGGGTTCAAGTATGATCATGGATCTGATGTCGTCATCAGCCACGAATGCCCGCCGCTTTGCTGCTGTCGTTCCACTTGCAACCTGCAACTCACAAACTTCCAGTGGTATTAATAATATGATCTCTAATAATGTTCATTATTGGGGTCTTACAGCGGTACAAGATTGGACATGCAACCCAGCCAATACAATCAGCTGGGGTAATGCCATGGTCAATAATGCGCCGCATTTGGGTCGCCTCACGGTGACACCCGTTTATAATCCCAATTTTAATCACGACATCGCCCGCGTATGGGAATCATCGTGGACAGATAATGGAACCACGATTGTGAGATGGATGCTTCAATATTCCAGTGCTGCTGGCGGGGCGCTCCCCGCAACACTTGGCGAATATGATATTTCTTTACGAAATCAACAGGTTGTTGCTAATTGGACAACCACGCTCGAGTCAAATACGGATTACTTTATCATCGAACGCGCTGGGGCTGACCAGCAGTTTAAAGAAATCGGCCGCGTACAAGCAGCAGGCAATAGTTCCGAAACCAACAAATATGTTTTTACGGATAATGTGTTGCTAAAAGGCACTTCCTATTACCGCGTTGTTCTTGTAAACCTGGACGGCGTGAAAGAGGTCTACGAACTTCGCAAAATCACCAATAAGGATTTTAAAACTGCGATCGCGGTTAGCCCGATTCCCGCAACTACAACAATCCAGCTTGCATTCGAATTGGAAACTTCTCAACGATTGAATTTCTTTATTAAAGATATTAATGGAAGAACGTTGAATACCTGGTCTGCCAATTTCAGTTCGGGGTATGCAAGCCTTCCTATCAATATCCAGGG
>JACMLR010000173.1 GCA_014379515.1 Chitinophagaceae bacterium | reverse complement strand
GATGGCCCCTGGCAAATGGGTCATAAGAACGCAGAAGATTATAGCAAGTTCGCATTAGAAGCTGCGAAACTGATGAAATGGAGTGACGGCAACATTAAGTTGATTGCATCAGGCAGCAGTAATTATAATGATAAGTGGGTGGACTGGAATAGAACAGTACTCACGACACTTCGTGATCACATCGATTATATTTCGTTGCATCACTATTCAAACAATCACGACAAAGATCATTACAAATTCATGGCGGTTACTACCCGCGTTGAAAACATCATCAAAATTACCGAGGGGCTTATTAATGAAATAAGAACGAGATACAGAATGCAAAAGCCGATTCACATTGCATTCGACGAATATAATGTGTGGTACAGAGCGTTTACAGAACAAAAGTTAGAAGAACATTATAACATGCAGGATGTACTTGTTGTTGCAATGTATCTTAATACATTTATTCGCCATGCAAACAGTGTGAAAATGGCAAACATGGCGCAGTTGGTGAATGTGATTGCGCCAATGATGGTAACAAATGATAAACTATGGATGCAAACAATTTTCTACCCACTGCAATTGTTTGCGATGAATTGCCATGGTCAATCGCTCGAAACGTTTGTGGTTTGCGACAAATATGATGCAGGCGATTACAAACAGGTTCCTTACCTGGATGTGTCCACTACTCTCGACGAAAAGAAACAGGAAATGGTGATCAATGTCGTTAATCGTCACCAGGACAAAGCAATTGAAACTTCGATATTAAATCAAACGGGAAAGCTCGGAGCGAAGGCGACCGTTACTGAAGTAAATAGTGCAAACCTTATGGATGAAAACACGGTGACCGAACAAAAGGTAAAACCAAATGAAAAGACGATCAATGTTACGGGCGACAATTTTACGTATTCTTTCCCGGCACATTCATTCACACAAATCAGGATTAAACTAACGTTATAAAATTTGTCGATGAAAAACTTTCTACAGGCAGGTGCCTTGCTACTGATAGGTTGTGCATCAATTCAATTTACAACAGCGCAACAATCGCTCGTAAAAATGGAGCCGGTAAATTTCTCACAGGTTACGATCAATGATAAGTTTTGGAAACCGAAGATTGATATAGTTGCCACAAAAACGCTGGAGGCTTGTATTTATCAAACAGAAGTTGCTACACCGCGTATCCGCAACTTTGAAAAAGTTGCACGAAAGAAAGGTGAAAAACACGAAGGCATTTTTTATGATGACAGTGACGTTTTCAAAGCATTGGAAGCAATGGCCTATTCTTTGAAAACCCATCCGGATACCGCAATGGAAAATAAATGCGACGAATGGATCGATAAAATAGCTGCCGCACAGCAACCGGATGGTTACCTCAATACGTTTTACACGTTGAATGAACCCGATAAGCGGTATACGGATATGAGTATGCACGAAGACTATAACAATGGTCACCTCATCGAAGCCGCAGTTGCATATTTTAATGCAACGGGGAAAAGAAAATTACTCGATGTATCTATTCGTTGGGCCGATCATTTCGATGGACTTTTCGGACCAGGAAAAAGACATTGGGTGACAGGGCACCAGGAACTCGAATTGGCGCTTGTAAAATTGTACCGCATTACCAACAATGATAAATACCTCAAGCTTTCCGATTGGCTTTTAGGAGAGAGAGGACATCGTCTCGCAAAAGGATATACATGGACCGATTGGAAAGACACCGCGTATGCACAGGACATACTACCGGTTAAAGCACAAACACAAATTACTGGTCATGCTGTCCGGGCAATGTATATGTATACAGGCGCTGCGGATGTGGCAGCATTGACAGGTGATGAAGATTATATGAAAGCGATGAAAGCTGTTTGGGAAGACGTTGTCTATCGCAATATGTACATCACTGGTGGTATTGGTTCGGCAGGTAGTAATGAAGGATTTTCTCAGGATTATGATTTGCCGAATGAACAAGCGTATTGCGAAACCTGTGCATCCGTTGGAATGGTTTTTTGGAATCAGCGAATGAATGCCCTTACGGGAGAAAGTAAATACATTGACGTGCTTGAACGCAGTCTATATAATGGAGCACTCGATGGATTGAGTCTTTCAGGTGATCGGTTCTTTTATGGTAATCCGCTCGCGTCTCGCGGTCAGCATGCAAGACGTGAATGGTTTGGTACTGCTTGTTGCCCCGCAAATATTGCACGGTTGGTCGCTTCGCTCGGCAATTATATCTACGCAAAAAATGACGGCGGCATTTGGGTTAATCTTTTTGTTGGAAGTGAAACAAAACAAAAGCTTGGAAAAACGGAGGTTAACCTGAAGATGGAGACAAATTATCCGTGGGATGGCAATGTAAAATTGAATGTTGATCCGGTTAAGAAGGGCAAATTCAAAATCTATGTTCGTGTTCCTGGATGGTCAAAAGCACAGCCAGTTCCTGGTGATACTTATTCCGCCAATTTCAGTGTTATTCAAATGCTGTTACCTGTGATGGTGAATGGCAAGAACCTGAGTTACGAAATGGAGAATGGTTATATCGTTCTCGATCGGGAATGGAAAAAAGGAGATGTTGTCCAGTTCTCGTTTAATATGAATCCGCACCTCGTGTCATCCCGCAAGGAAATAAAACAAAATGAAGACCGTGTTGCGATTCAACGTGGGCCGCTTGTTTACTGCGTTGAAGGAATTGATAACGATAGCAAAGCCTGGAATATCATTATTCCATCAGGCACCGACTTTAAACCAACAAACATGAAAGTGATTGATGAATCGGTCGTAGCACTGGAAGCCAACGTTCCTGTAGTTACGGTAAGTGCCGACGGCTCATCTATTTCAACAGCAAATAAAAAAATTACTGCAATTCCATACTATGCATGGGCAAATCGGGGGCGGAATGAAATGCAAATCTGGTTGCCAACCAAAATTAAAGATGTAAAAATTAATTATTAGATGATTGCACTTCGTCACCCAGTACTCAATAAGATTTGCCGAAATTTGCAATTCCACATTTAGAATCAAACATCAACGGGTTATTATGAAATATTTATTTAACGCACTTGCTTCAATCATTGTAATGACAACTTTATCCTGCAACAATGCAGATACCCCAGCTGATAAACCAGCGACCGGCGATACTGCTTCAACAAAAAGCTACAGTCTTTCTGAACAACCATATGGAGAAATCGGAAACGATAAAGTAATTCAATATACCCTCACCAATCCCTCCGGAATGGTTGTGAAGATCCTGAATTATGGTGGCACGGTTACCAATATAATGGTGCCCGATAGGAGTGGTAAAATGGGCGATGTCGTTCTTGGGTTTGATTCGCTTGCAGGTTATTTGCAAACAGGAAACCCATACATGGGTTGTCTTGTTGGGCGCTATGCAAACAGGATTGCAAATGCAAAATTTTCACTCGATGGAAAATCGTATTCACTTGCTGCTAATAATGACGGTAATACACTTCATGGTGGTTTGAAGGGATTTGACAAAGTGATCTGGCGGTCAAAAGCAAATGAAGGTGACAGCGGCATCACGCTTGCGTATTCAAGCAAAGACGGTGAAGAAGGATATCCAGGAAACCTGGAAGTTGAAGTGAAGTATACCCTAATGCCGGATAACGGATTGAAAATTGAATACATGGCAACGACCGACAAGGCGACACCTATCAATCTTACCAATCATACCTACTTCAACTTATCCGATGGAGCTGATACAACAATTCTGAATCATCAACTGATGCTGAAATCGGACCTCGTAACTGCAGTAAATACCAAATTAATTCCAACAGGCACATTCACGGAAGTAAAAGGTGGACCAATGGATTTTACCTCTCCGAAAACAATCGGGCAGGATATTGCGAAAGTACCGGGCGGTTACGATCACAACTGGGTACTTCGACGCGCAGGTGTCGATGCAGAATTGATTGGCTCACTTTATCACCCGGGTAACGGCCGATTTGTAGAAGTATTTACAACAGAGCCGGGCATTCAATTTTATAGTGGCAATTTTCTCGCAGGAAATCTAAATGGTAAAAAAGGGATGAAGTATGTTAAGCATGCTGGTCTTTGCCTCGAAACACAGCATTTTCCAGATTCCCCAAATCAACCAGAATTTCCTAACACGATTTTGAAACCGGGCGAAGCATACAAGCAGACAACGATCTACAAGTTTTCGACAAAGTAAATCTGTATCCTTTTAGCTATTTAATTTTTATTGAATGAAATTCTTACTGGTATCTATATTCTCGTTAATAATTTCCGTTACCTATTCCCAGGTTACAAAGGCTCCAGCCTATCCACTTGTTACGCACGATCCCTATTTGAGTGTGTGGTCGTTTACTGATGAGTTGAACAGTTCCGAAACGAAACACTGGACGGGCCGGGAACACAGTTTGTTGGGCTTAGTTCGAGTTGACGGAAAGGTTTATAATTTTCTTGGAATGCCGACGCTACCATCGAAAGCGCTGTTAACAGCCGGCAATAGTATTCCATACGATTGCAAATACACCGAAGACGATCCAGGTGCCGGATGGATGAATGAAGGTTTTTCAGACGCGCAATGGAAAAGTGGTAAAACTCCCTTTGGAATGGGTTGGGATAATGATGCCGTAACCCCATGGAAATCGAAATCGATATGGATGCGGAAGGAGTTTGTGTTGAACGATCCGCAAATCAAACAACTCGATCTTCAAAAACTTATTTTAGATCTCCGTCACGATGATGACGTAGAAGTATATGTAAATGGGGAAAAGGTTTATTCGTGTGCCGATTGTTTTGTAGGAAACCTGAAACAGTTTCCGATGCCGGATGCTATCAAATCGAAATTGAAAAAAGGTCGCAACCTTCTTGCCGTTCATTGTATCAACCCTCGCGGTAATTCATGGCTCGATGCGGGTCTATCGGTGCAGGAGTCACAAACAGGTATAACCGCTGCAAAGCAAAAGTCAGTCGTGATGACCGCGACACAAACAACCTATACCTACCAATGCGGACCTGTGGATATCGACCTCAGCTTCCTTTCGCCTTTGTTAATGGACGATCTTGCTTTAATGAGTCGCCCGGTCACATATATCAATCTCACATTGAAATCAAACGATGGCAAAGAGCGTAACGTAAATCTTTATCTCGGTGCATCCGTGGATCTTGCGAGAAACAATTCGAAAGAAATTATGACTGCCGACTGGTCAGCCAAATCCACTATTGCGGTTGCAAAAACTGGAACACATGACCAGCCAATATTAAAAAAGTCTGGCGACGATGTTCGCATTAACTGGGGTTATCTTTATTTGTCAATGCCCAATGGCAAAGGTGTTTTCAGTTCTTCTTCTGCATCAGCTGCATTGGACAATTTTATAAAGAATGGTAAATCTGCTGATATCGCTGTTACAGGAGATTATCAAATGCTGAATACGGATATCGATTGCCGAATTCATCCTAAATATGCCGTTGATTATACAGTAATGATAGGATACGATGATATCTATTCGATGCAATATTTTGGAACAAACTTAAAAGCCTGGTGGGCACTTAGTGGTAAAACGATTGATCAGGAGCTCGCCACGGCAGCAAAAGATTACACCTCAATTAAAACACGCTGCGATGCATTTGATAAGAAAATGTACGCAGATGCACTAAAGGCTGGTGGCAAAGACTACGCGCAACTGTGTGTGATGGCTTACCGACAGGCGATCGCGGCTCACAAACTTTCCAAAAGTCCTGATGGTGATATCCTGTTCATGTCAAAAGAAAATTTCAGCAATGGGTCGATCAATACTGTCGATATCACTTATCCTTCCGCGCCGTTATTTCTTGCATACAACCCTGATCTTCTAAAGGGAATGATGAATGGAATTTTTTACTACAGCGAGAGCGGAAAATGGACTAAACCGTTTCCTGCGCATGATCTCGGAACATATCCACTGGCAAACGGACAAACCTATCCTGAAGATATGCCTGTCGAGGAAGCAGGTAACATGATCATACTTACGGCTGCAATTTGCCGTGCCGAAAATAAAACCGACTATGCCCAACGCCACTGGCCCGTATTGAGCCAATGGGTAGAGTTTCTCGTCAGTGATGGTTTCGATCCCGCTAATCAATTGTGTACGGATGACTTTGCTGGTCACCTCGCACGCAACGTCAATTTGTCGATGAAGGCGATCGTTGGAATTGCATCGTATGCTCAAATGGCAAAAAATCTTGGTAAGAAAGAGGTCGCTGCTAAATATGCGAAAATCGCAAAGGATTACGCAGTGAAATGGATGTCGATGGCAAATGATGGCGATCATTATTCACTCACTTTTGATAAAAAAGGAACCTGGAGCCAAAAGTATAATCTCGTTTGGGATAAATTGCTCGGCCTTAACCTGTTTCCAAAAGCAGTGTACGAAAAGGAAATCAAGTATTACCTGACAAAGCAAAACAAATATGGATTGCCGCTAGATAGTCGGAAAACATATACCAAGAACGACTGGATTGTCTGGACTGCCACGCTCGCATCCAACCAAAAAGATTTCGAAGCACTGATTGCCCCGATATATAAGTTCGCAACCGAAACGAGCACAAGGGTTCCATTAAGCGACTGGCACGAAACCACAGACGGTAAGCAAGTCGGTTTCCAGGCCCGCAGCGTGGTTGGGGGTTATTTTATTAAACTGCTAGAAGTGCAATGGGCGGCTAAGAAATAACCCAAATGGGAAAGCCAGCGCTATACCCATAAATAAAATCAACCATGATAAAAATGTCACGGAAGCTTTGTGCTCTAATTTTTTATATGCTGGCATTCGTGATTAGCTATGGTCAGTCGTATGTGCCTGAAAAAAACAACCAGAAGATCCGCGTTGCCCCAAAAGTTCCAATAAAGGCGTTTGCATTCAATTTACAATCTGTCGAGCTGCTGCAAAGTCCATTTGCAACGGCAATGAGTAAGGATAGCGCTTATTTGTTATTGCTGAAACCTAATCGCCTGTTGCATCGCTTTCATGCAAATGCAAAATTACCGGTGAAGGATTCTGTGTACGGTGGCTGGGAAAGCGAGGGTTTGTCCGGTCATACACTTGGTCATTATTTGTCAGCTGCGTCAATGATGTATATCTCAACGAAAAATGCTGCGTTCAAACAAAATGTTGACTATGTAGTGGCAGAACTGGAACGCTGCCAGGTTGCGCGTAAGTCCGGCTATGTTGGCGCAATACCAAAAGAAGATTCGATTTTTGGCAATGTCGCTAAAGGAAATATCAAGTCAGGCGGCTTCGATTTGAATGGAGGCTGGAGTCCCTGGTATACTGTCCATAAAGTAATGGCTGGCCTTGTTGATGCTTATCTCTATTGTGATAATAAACAAGCGTTGAAGGTTGTAACAGGTATGGCCGATTGGACCTACAATACCATTAATCATCTTCCGGATTCGTTGCGGTTAAAAATGCTGAATTGCGAGTACGGTGGGATGAACGATGTGTTGGCAAACATCTACTCAATCACAGGAAATAAAAAATATCTCGACCTGTCATACAAATTCTATGATGAGTTTGTAATGGGTAAATTAGCGAAGCGCATTGATCCGTTGCCAGGCAAACATTCCAATACAAATGTTCCAAAAGCAATTGGCAGTGCGAGGCAATACCAGTTGACAGGAACTGAAAGTGATGCAACGATCGCTTCTTTTTTCTGGGAAACAATGGTAGATCATCACACCTACGTTATTGGCGGTAACAGTAACTACGAGTATTGTGGCAGACCTGATTCATTAAGCGATCGATTGAGTGATAATACTTGCGAGACCTGCAACACCTATAATATGCTGAAGCTAACGCGCCATTTGTTTGCCGTGAAGCCAACAGTGAAACTGATGGATTATTATGAGCGTGCGTTGTATAATCATATCCTGGCATCTCAAAATCCTACAAATGGAATGATGTGTTATTTTGTTCCACTGCGTATGGGAACAAAAAAACAATTCAGTGATTCATTCAACACGTTTACCTGCTGTGTAGGAAGTGGAATAGAAAATCATAGTAAATACGCAGAAGCAATCTATAATGAAGGAAGTGACGGCAGTCTTTATGTGAATCTTTTTATTCCATCGAAATTAAATTGGAAAAGCAAGGGATGGACGATCGAACAACAAACATCGTTCCCTGCCTCGGATAAAATTAAACTGCTGTTTCAAACTAAATCCAGGAAATCGCTCACCTTGCGTATTCGCAAACCTTCCTGGGCGACCAGTGGTATAACGATCAGTCTAAACAAAAAAGCCATCAGTTATACCTACGATGATGCTGGTTATATCGTCGTAAAAAATGATTTTAAAGCAAATGATTTTCTTGAGTTATCAGTGCCAATGAATTTGTATACCGAAGCAATGCCCGATAATCCCAATCGCATCGCGATCAAATACGGCCCGATTGTAATGGCCGGGTTGCTTGGCAAAAAGCGGCCAGATCCTGTGTTCGGCACACCGGTTTTTTTAACAGGTAACCGGAATGTGAGTGAGTGGATTAGTACAACGGGCGAACCATTGACATTTCAAACAAAGAATACAGGTAAACCATTCGATGTAACGTTACTTCCATTTTACCAGGTGTATGATCAGTATTATAGTGTGTACTGGGATTATTTTACGAATGAAAGCTGGACGAAATTGCAAGAAGAATACAACGCGGAAAAAGAGCGTGCAAAACAAGTTGAGGAACGTACGATCGATTATTTCCGGATCGGTGAGATGCAGCCCGAGCGAGATCATAATTTAAAAGCAAGCGAACAATCATATGTTGATGATGCCCTGGGCGTCAAAGGACGAGAAGCACGACGCAATAATTATTTTTCTTTTGAGATGACGGTACAACCCGACACGAAACAGAATTTGTTATTGACATATATCGGAGATGACCGTGATCGGAAATTTGATATCGTCGTCGATAGCGTAAAAATTCAAACAGTGGAATGGAAGGGTGGTAAGACCGGAAAATTTTACGATGTCGAATACCCATTGGATGCTTCGTTGCTACAGGGAAAGACTAAGATCAATATCAGGATCGAAGCAAACTATGGTAAAACAGCGGGTCGGGTTTTTGGTGTACGCACGGTGAAAGCCGCACCTTGAGAAGCGTCCACACTTAATTACCTTCGCGTTCGTAAATAATTCTTACAAATTTTCTAGTATAACTATGAGTAAAGCAATCGTGATCGGCGGAGGCATCATCGGTCTTAGTTCCGCTTATTATTTAAATCAAAGTGGATGGGATGTTACTGTGTTAGATAAAGGAGACTTCACTGATAATTGTTCTTATGGCAACTGCGGTTATATCTGCCCGAGCCATTTCATTCCCCTTGCTACTCCAGGGATCGTTAAACAGGGTCTGAAATGGATGTGGAACTCTCAAAGTCCTTTTTATGTACAGCCACGGCTCGATTGGAACCTCATCAGTTGGGGAACCCGATTCATGCGAATTGCAACACCAAAACACGTAGAGTCATCTGCTGTCCCGCTTCGCGATATTGCGTTCATCAGCCAAAAAGAATATGTCGATTGGACATCCTTACCTGGATTTGATTTTTCGTATGAACACAAAGGTCTCCTTGAGATTTACCAGACTCCTGTAGGTGAAGCACATGCCAAACATACAGTTGAGAAAGCATTGGAGCTCGGTCTTTCCGATACAGTATTATTAACAAAGGATGAATTGCAGGCGCTTGAACCACAAACACGCATTAACGGAATGGGTGCCATTCATTTTAAATGTGATGCCCATTGTTATCCTAACAGGCTCATGCATTCGTTGATCAATTATCTGAAAACAGCCGGTGTCAAACTTATCAGTAATGCCGAAGTAACTGGCTTTGAGAAAACAGGTAAAAAAATTAACCGTGTTCTTACAAATAATACTAATGCAACGGATTTTGATGCCGATCAGGTTGTGATCGCGACCGGTTCATGGAGTCGTGAAATTGCTGCATTACTAAACGTTAAGATCCCATTGATGCCGGGCAGGGGTTATTCAATCACGCTGGAAGACTCACCTTATAAAGTAAACTACCCGGCAGTTATGATCGAAGGTCGGGCAGCTATCACCCCAATGGATGGGAATAAAATTCGTTTTGGTGGCACCATGGAAATTACATCTCACAAAACACCACCACGAATGAACAGGGTACAGGGAATATTAAACGCAGTTAAACGCTTTTATCCCGATTTCGATGTGCCGTTTCCAACGATGGACAAAATTTGGTACGGTTACCGTCCCTGTTCGGCGGATGGACTTCCTTATATTGGTCGCACACGATCAGTCGACAATCTTGTTGTGGCGACCGGGCATTCAATGCTAGGGTTGAGCCTGGGCGCTGGTACAGGCAAATTAGTTGATGAAATTATTCATGGCCGTCCAACCAGTATGGACATTTCACCGTTTAGTGTAGACAGGTTTAGCTAATTGAACCAACGCTAAGCGCAACTTATTACCTTTATAAAAATTATTCCGATGAAGAAAGTCGTTCTCTCCATGTTTGCATCGCTGCTATTAGCTTTCGCTGTGGCTCAGCAACACAGCCTCGAGAAGTTATGGGAAACAGATTCATTATTGAAAGTGCCGGAAGGTGTTTTGCCAGATATTAAGAATAAGGTATTATACGTATCAAACATTGCCGGTACCGATCCATGGGCGAAGGATAATAATGGCTCTATTGGAAAAGTTGGATTGGACGGAACGATTATCCAGGCGGAGTGGATTCGCGGGCTAAATTCCCCAAAAGGAATGGGCATGTACAAGAACACTCTTTACGTTGCCGACCTAACTGAGATCGTTGTAATAGACCTTCAAAAAGGTGAAATCAGAAAACGAATAACCGTTCCAAATGCTGAAGGATTGAACGACATCACTGTTGATCCGAAAGGCGTCGTTTATGTTTCTGATTCAAAAACCAAGCGCGTTTATATGCTAAAGGGTGACAACGTCAATCCGCACCTGGAAGGGCTCCAGGGACCTAATGGAGTTTTATGGCACAAAGAAAATTTATATGTGCTTGACAAAGGAGGATTGTATCGAGTGGAATACGATCGCAAACTCACCAAGCTCGCTGATGGGATGGAAGGCGGCACCGACGGTGTTGAACCGGTTTACGACAAAGAATTTATTGTTTCGTGTTGGGCCGGTGCTATCTATTATATCTATCCTGATGGTACAAAAGAGTTATTGCTCGATACGCGCAACGACAAGAAGAATACAGCTGATATTGGTTACGATCCGGCAACAAGAATTATCTACGTTCCAACATTTTGGAAAAACAGCGTTGTTGCATATCAACTGAAATAGGCTGGGAGCGAGACCGGCTTTGTTTCAGGCCAAGCAGGCCGGTTTCGTTTTATTCCAAATCGTTGTTCCTTTTTATCATTCAGTTAGCATTTCCTTTTCTTAATTTCGGTGCACAATTTTCTAAATGGACTGTAACTGTACACGAATTGCTTACAAGGAAACGGGTTATTTCTCAACAATCATTACCGACTATCTTTCCGAAGCTGACTCCTTGAGGCCGTTCTATCAGCATTCAGTTACTGCCGCTGGTATTGAATCAGCAATCAAAAATCGCGCGGCATTCCAGGTCGATCGCCAATCACTCGTAACTCATTTACAGGAACAGTATTCCGTTGTTCCCGCTTCGTCAATTGTTCAGGAAAGAATTTCCTCGTTACAATCTGATAAAACCTTTACCGTTTGCACGGCACACCAGCCGGCGCTTTTTACAGGACCACTCTATTTTATTTATAAAATTCTCCATGCTATAAAATTAGCGGATCAGCTATCTACCGAGCATCCAGAGTATCGCTTTGTACCTGTCTACTGGATGGGAAACGAAGATGCGGATCTTGATGAGTTAGGTAAGTTTTACCTGGGAGATGAAAAAATTGTTTGGGATACGAAGCAAAAGGGAGCAGTCGGACGGATGAATACGAAAGGGCTTGACAAGTTAATTCATCGGATATCGGGTGAACTGACTGTTCTGCCATTTGGAAAAGAATTGATCGATCTACTAACGGATGCTTATCTCGGGAGCAACGACATACAAACGGCTACGTTCAAGTTCATCAATTCACTTTTTGCGGAGTACGGTTTAGTTGTTTTGATTCCTGATTCCGCCGGATTGAAAAGGCAAATGCTTTCAATTTTCCAGGATGATCTGTTTAATCAGCAGCCGTCAGCAATTGTTTCATCGACGATTGAGAAATTGGGTGAGAATTATAAGGTTCAGGCAAATCCCCGCGAGATCTATCTTTTTTACATGAAGGATGATATTCGCGAGCGGATCGTTCAGAAGGGAGAAGACTTCTTTATTTATAATTCAACAATCCAGTTTTCTCGTCAACAGCTAGAGCAGGAACTTGTGGATCACCCCGAAAGGTTTAGTCCGAATGTTATTCTGCGTGGATTGTACCAGGAAATCATATTGCCCAATATTGCTTTTATTGGCGGTGGAGGTGAAACAGCCTATTGGCTCGAATTGAAAGACCTTTTCAATCATTTTTCCGTTCCGTTCCCGATGTTGATTCTTCGAAATTCATTCTTATTAGTCGAAGGCAAATGGAACGATAAGATTGCTAATATGGATTTCACTATCAACGATTTTTTTGCGAGTGAACAAGATTTGTTGACTAAACTAGTGAGTCGGCAAAAAAATGGGCAATTGAAACTGGCGAGTGAAATCGATCATGCCAACCAGTTATATCATACGTTAAAAGCAAAAGCTGTAGAAATTGATCGCTCGTTAAAAGAACATGTCGAAGCCTTGCAGGCACGGGCGTTGAAGCCAATTGCGGAATTAGAAAAGAAAATGCTTCGTGCGGAGAAGAGAAAGTATGAAGCAGAACAACGCCAGATACATGCCGTAAAAGAAAATTTATTTCCGCACGACGGATTGCAGGAACGCATCCACAGCTTTATGCCTTACTACGCAAAATGGGGGAGTGGTTTCTTAAAACTTCTCTACAACAACTCGCTCACACTTGAACAGGAGTTTGTTGTTTTGTCTGATTTGTAAAAGAGATTACCAGTTAATCAAAGTCATTCTTCCAACCATCGGTTTTCAGCTTCTCCACTTTCTTGAGTACTTCGCCATCAAGCGAGGCTTTATATTCGATCAATTTCAGACTGATTGATTCATCGAATGTGCCGATGATCGATGCAGCAAGAATGCCAGCGTTGCGTGCACCATTCAACGCCATAGTGGCCACTGGGATACCGTTTGGCATTTGAAGAATTGACAGCATGGAGTCCCACCCATCAATAGAGTTGGAAGATTTGATTGGGACGCCAATCACGGGCAAGGGAGAGATCGATGCAACCATGCCAGGTAGGTGCGCGGCACCACCCGCACCAGCAATTATTACTTTCAATCCCCTGGATTTCGCGCGCTGTGCATACTCAACCATTCGCAACGGTGTTCGATGCGCAGAAACAACAGTGAGTTCAAATGGAATCCCAAAACTTTCCAACACATCAGCAGCTTCCTGCATAATTTGAAGGTCGCTGTCGCTGCCCATGATAATTCCGACGATTGGAGACATTACTACGATTTTGTTTGAGAATGCTGGTGATATACGACAGTAAAGTAAATCAAAAAGATTGAATCAATGTCTATCTTACAAGGTCACCTTTTAAACGCAGCAATTCCGTTTCTGCGAGCTTGGTATTGTAGCGCGCTGAAATTAAACGATCCAATGCCTGTTCAAGGCTGATCTGCGCTTCGCGTAACTCCAGGTAAGTTGAAACGCCCTGGCGAAAGCGTTCTAATGCAATGTTCACATTCTCACGTGCCAAAGTAATATTTTCCTCTTCGAGTATCAACGATCTTTTTTCCAGCTCATAGGTTTGAAATGAATTGCTTAATGCAACATCAATTAATGTAACCTGGTTTTTGAAAAACAATTGCTGGTATTCAACATCAAGCTTCGCCTGTTCAACCAGGCGGCGAGTATTAAAGTTGTTGAAGATGGGAACGGTCAGGCCGAAACCAAAGTTTAATCCTCTATTCAAATTAAAAAGCGGGGTGAACTGATTGATCACCGCTTTGTTCTCGAGGCGATTAAAATTGTATGCTGAATTGAAAGTGAGTATCGGGAAATAATCCGCTCTGCGTTCACGAACGATGATGTTTGCAATGTCGATATTTTTTTGTGCGATTAAGATTAATGGGTTTGTCGAAGCAATGTTTGCCTGGAGCTCGCCATACTGCAAACCGGTATTAATCGGGATGCTATCCATCACTTCATATCGGGTAGTTGGCTCTACCGCCATCCGCTGATTAAGCTGTTCTTTTAATTGCTCAACAAGTGTCAATTGCCGAAGACGTGCAGCGCGTTGTGCATTTAAATCAACTTTTGCCTGGAGTAATTCAGGCTTGGCACCGAGACCAACACTAAATTTCTTGTCGGCAAGTTTTACACGCTCCTCGTTGATCGAGATTTGTTCATCGATTGCTTTCAATTGCAATTTCGAGCGAACAATATTATAATAAGTATTGATCAGGTCGGCAACTGTAACTACAACCTGGTTTTTTACAGTAAGCGTACCAAGCTGTGTTAGTTGAATAACCCTGTCGCGTGTTGCAAACATCTTTAGCCCGTCAAACAATGTCCATCCAAGATTGAGTGAAAACTGGGTGTTGTTTGATTTGATGCCCGATGTGTCACGTTTTGAACCATTCGGTAACTCTTGCTTCTGCGCATTAGTATTCCAAACGCGCTGTGCAGTTCCGTTCAATCTTGGCAAAAATGCGGCATACACATAAGAACGATCGAGTGCAAATGATGTTGAATCATTGCGAGCCATGAGGATATCGTAATTGTTACGAAGCGATGTAGCAATGGCTTCTTCGAGGGACAACACATTTTGCTGTGCAGTCGCCGTAAAAGAACAAAACAATATAAGCACCCAACTAATTCTCCTCATCGATTCGTGGTTTCTTTTTAAGTGATAAGTAACTATAAAGAGCGGGGATTACATACAATGTAAGCACCAATGCAAATAACATTCCGCCTACGATAACAATACCAAGTGGGATACGGCTTTTCCCGGCAGATCCCAGCGACATTGCGATAGGTAGCGCGCCAAGTGTAGTTGCAAGAGTTGTCATCAAAATCGGTCGAAGACGCGCCCCCGCAGCTTCTATTGCCGCAGGAATTTTTTCCTGTCCCGATCGCCGGATTTGGTTGGCAAATTCTACGATCAGGATTCCATTCTTGGTTACAAGACCAATAAGCATGATCATACCGATTTGCGAAAAGATATTGATCGTTTGTCCAAAAAGATAAAGGCTCAATATCGCCCCGGCCAGAGCAAGAGGCACGGTAATCATAATAATGAACGGATCAACAAAACTTTCAAATTGTGCAGCAAGAACGAGGTATATCAGTATAAGAGCAAGAATGAACGCGAAAGACGTGTTCGACGAACTTTCCTGGAAATCGCGAGATGCGCCACTTAATGAACTATCGAACGTATCGTCCAAAACAACTTGAGCGATGCGCTCCATTTCCTTAATACCATCACCTAATGTTTTATCTCCTGCCAGGCCTGCAGATACCGTGGCACTTTTGAACCTGTTATAGTGAAAAATCGTCGGCGGATTAGCGGTCTCGGTAATGTTGACGACGTTGTCTAATTGAATAAGATCACCTGCTCCATTGCGAACATAGAATGCTTTCAAATCAAGAGGTGCATCCCTGTTCTCACGATCCACCTGGCCAATAACCTGGTATTGTTTTCCATTCATAATGAAATAACCAAAGCGACGACCACTTAATGCCAATTGTATGGTATTGGTGATATCGAGAATAGAAACGCCAAGCTCGCTTGCCTTTAAACGATCAATCGTGACCTGCAGTTCCGGTTTATTGAATTTTAAGTTAAGATCGAAACCCTGGAATACCGGGCTCTTCGAAACTTCTTCCATAAACTTCGGCATCGTGGATTTTAGTTTCTCAAAATCCAGATGCTGAACGACATACTGAACCGGGAGGGAACCGCGTGAACCAAGACCGACAGAAATCGTTTGTTCCTGGACAGTCAATACCCGAACGTTTGTATACGGACTGAAAAGGCTGCCCATTTGTTTGGCAATATCATCCTGCGTTCGTGTTCGTTCATCCGTTTCCGCAAGTCCCATACTTACAAATGCCGAATTAACGCCACCTGCGCCACCAAAACTTGGGGCGAATGAAAGAATGATTCTTTGTTCAGGGATAGAATCCATCAATCGCTGTGTTACATCCTGGACCACATTATCCATATAATCGAAGTCCGTTCCTTC
>JACMLR010000021.1 GCA_014379515.1 Chitinophagaceae bacterium | reverse complement strand
TGGGCGGAGTGTTGCAATCTGGCCAACCATTTCCGGTCCGTTTGTAACTGAAAATCCATTCACCTTAGTGATGACATCACCTTTTTTGATGCCAGCAGATTCAGCAGCGCCATCTTTTGTAACCTCGAGAACATATACCCCTTCGCCTTCTCTGATGCCGTTCTGTGCTTTTACTTCATCGCTGAGGTTTTCTCTAGGGTATTGAATCCCAAGGTATGCGCGTTGAACTGTTCCGAATTTCATTACATCTGCAATAATCTTTTTTACAATGTTTACGGGAATTGTAAATGAGTAACCTGCAAATGCGCCGGTTGGTGAGGCGATGGCGGAATTAATTCCAATCAATTTACCATCTG
Organism: Chitinophagaceae bacterium; assembly: GCA_014379515.1. Classification (GTDB taxonomy): domain Bacteria; phylum Bacteroidota; class Bacteroidia; order Chitinophagales; family Chitinophagaceae; genus Endoryza. Next base: position 2,196 of record JACMLR010000021.1, on the reverse strand, counting down.
TTGTGATGAGCGGACCACCGCTGTTTCCCGGATTTACTGCCGCGTCGGTTTGGAGAAACGATTCAACCGGTGTGGCACTCTGACGTTTATTGATATCAAGCGTTCTGCCTTTTGCACTTATAATTCCAGCTGTTACTGTTGTTTCGAGCGTAAGCGGATAACCTACGGCTAATACCCACTGCCCGACTTTTACATCATCCGAATTACCGTAAAGCAAGAAAGGAAGACCTTTTGCTTCGATCTTGATCACCGCAAGATCCGTACTTGGGTCCGCGCCAACAAGTTTTGCTTTGAATGACCTTTTGTTGTTTAGAGTTACATTGATCTCATCTGCGCCGTCTATGACGTGATTGTTAGTGACGATGTAGCCATCCTCGCTGATGATCGCACCTGAGCCAGAAGCAGATTGCGGAAATGATCTCGAACGATCACCAAAAAAATCATCGATGTCAAAATCAGGAAATAATTCACCAAAAGGACTTTTGCGGGGTAAATTATTTGTTGCTGTTCGGTTAACTTTTGTTTTTATGTGAACAGTTGCAGGAATCGCTGCGCTTGCCGCCCCTGTGAAATCAATTGCATTTTCTGCTCCAAGCACACCATCGAACCCAGCATAATTAGCCGGAGCTTTTTGTTGCGCTGCTGCACCATTCGGCGGGTAAACGTATGCATCATCTCTCACAAATTTATTATAACCCCACATCGAGGCTGCTGACGTTGCAGCGCTGATGAGTACTACGGATAGGATTTGCTTCATTCTCATTTTTATATATTTACTTCTTAACTGATGTCAAATTGTATACCAGTACCTAACAAATTAACGATACAAAAGTTACGAAAGAAATACCGCAGGGCCTGTTTAACAATAAATTTACTAAAGCCTTCGTAGATCATGGTTCAAAATTAAGACTAAACCATTGTAACGCTGGAGAGTTATCGCCACGACAATTCTGCGATTTTGGTTTTTAATGATTGAACGGACAGTGAAATATTTTCAGTTATTTCCTGACTGCTTTTCAGAGTTCAAGTAAAAATTTCATGGTGTCCGTGCCGTCGGCAAAATCAACAATCGAGGGGCGTTGAGCTGATCCGAAGGGGAAGTGGCCTTTTCCAACAATCGCCTGGACTGACTCATTGGTTTGCAGAGATTTTATCACCTCGTTGCGATCCTTGTAAAACTCATAATGTAATTGACTGATAGGGGAGAACAACGCTTTGTTTTCAACCAATAGTACTGATTCATTGGTCATATAGTACAGCTTGTTGATGATGAGTACGGCAAGCTGGTAGTCGTAATTGTTTTTATATTTCGAATGGTCGGCCAACCAGGTGTATTTGCGGAATGCTTCAAGCAACGAAACGAAATCGTAGTCCGCCGGAACGTAAAGTTTCGTCACGTTCCTGCAACCAAGACCGTAGTATTGATAGACGTCGTCCGCGAGCGCTTGCAATTGTTCTGGAGTTTCGTCGCCTGCCAGGATCGCTGCAGACGTTCTATTTTTTCGGATGATATTGGGGTACTTTCCAAAGTATTGTTCAAAATAGCGGGAGGTGTTATTGCTGCCTGTAGCAATGTAGGCATCGCAATTGAGTAGCCGTTCACTGATGACAATGTATTCGGCCAGCTCTGGTTGCCATTCGATCAGTTTGTTTGCCAGGTGCTGGATCAATACAGAATCTTTTGAGGAAGGTTTGATCGACTGCTTATGGCCTGAAAGAAATACGCAAAGAAAATCATGGAACCCAACTAACGGAATATTGCCAGCCATAACGATACCCACATTTTTTGGCTGTGACTGAGTTTCTGGAATTTCGTATCGATCGAGCACTACTTCCAACGATGAAGGTTGTAAATAACCAAGTGCAATATTTACGGAAGCCAGATCAATAAACTTCGGGTCAAACCACGGATTTTCAGCAGCCGCGCGATACTTAACTTCCAGCCAATCAGGATTCTCACTCAAAATATAGTTGCCGAGTTTTTCAAGAATCCCAATGCGATATTGTACATTCATTTCGCCTAAATTTGTGCTGCAAAAATACTTGTATTCAACTCAATAAATTCTTACTTAACTATGGCGATCAAGATAACAGAAGAATGTATCAACTGCGGAGCCTGTGAACCGGAATGTCCGAACAACGCCATTTATGAAGGAGGCGTGGAATGGGCGATTGCTGATGGAACGACAGTAAAAG
>JACMLR010000172.1 GCA_014379515.1 Chitinophagaceae bacterium | reverse complement strand
GCACTTTTTTTGCCATGTTTTGCTGGAAATGCATCAATTGCTCTTTTATAGTCTTGTAACAATTCGTAAACTAATCCCCGATCTGTTTTCTCCTGGATCCAGGTGAAGTCTAACAAAAGCTCTGCAATTTTATCAACTTGCTTTAAATCTAATAAATGTACTGGCAGTTGATTTACAAAATAGGAGGAGAGTGCTTTTGCATTCTTTTTGAATTCATTCCACCCTAAATCCGCCAGCGTTTTGTCTCCTTCCATTTTGCTTACGTAGTATATTCCACTCATTGACTCAGTTGTAAGCCAGTCAGACAACGATTTATGGTATGCTTGAATAACTTCTTTTCCTCCTCCAAATATGTCAGTAAATAATGAACCTATTGATCGGATAAAATCGCGCAATTCATCTTCTTTCCAATTGAAATAATCCTGAAGGATTTGTATTGGGAGCGGTTCACGCCCAGCCAAAATAATTCGCAGGGCAGGGCGGATTTCCTTTTTAAAATTCTCAAAATTCGGGAACTGCCGCTCAAAAAACTGCCAGTATACTCCTCCAAGTCCTTTTGGGAATTCTTCTAAATTATCAATTGAAAGAGATTTTGTTTGAAGCGCTTTGGCAACGCTGTCAACATAAAGAAAGATACCCTCACTACGAACAACAATATGTTCGATAATTTCCTTTGCATCTGTACGACCTTCAAGAAGTGATTTAAGTTCGGTCATCAGATACCTGCGGATATCCTGATTGTTTGCTTCTGTTTGGGACTTAAGAATAAAGGGATTTAATCCTGTCATAGGGGAGGTAACAGCTTTTTCAGGACGGCTTGTAATAATAAGACGCAGCCACGAGGGTGTTTTTAGAAATTCTGCCGAGATAAAGCTTGCCAATTCGTTCCTGCCATCTTTAGTTGCTTCATCGAGTGCATCAATTAAAATAACAATCTCCCGGTCAGGCGGAGATAGCTTCACTAACTGCTGCACAAGTAAATTGTCAAAAATTGTTGTGGCATCATCCAATACAAGGTCTTCTATATCAAGTGTTGCTAACAGTCCTTCATATTCCGGTAATTGAGTTGTTAGCTGATAAATTATTGACAAGACTAAGTGGCGGGGACTGCTCTTTTGTGAATGAGCAAATTTGCAAAAGTGGATTGCAACAATTTCACTATACCGATTGGTCAACTCAGCTGATATGGCGGTCTTACCGATTCCAGGTTCGCCGGAAATCCAAAATACTCTTTCTGGTGTAGCTTCCCTTAGCCACCTGTCTATAGCATCAAATACCCATTGGCGGCCAGTAAATTTTTTTGTGTGACTGATAATGTCAGCGCCAAAATCAAGTGGTTTAAGGGAATTCAATAAACGTTTCTGTACTCCCTCAAAATCGAGTTGATCATGCTCAAGAGCCTGAACAAGGCGCTCGAACCGCTTTTTGTACAATACTTTGTTCACATCAATAGGGATACATCCTTGTACATCTAACCATTGAATACGACAAATAGAAAGAGGAGGCTCACACTTGACAGCCATGAGAGGAATGATT
>JACMLR010000171.1 GCA_014379515.1 Chitinophagaceae bacterium | reverse complement strand
TTCCCAATTCTTTCTTCCGATGATGCCGCAATCGATTTCAAGAGTATCAATTGTTACTGTTTCATCCGTTCCAACGCTTTCGTCAAACAATGTAGCGAGCGCAGGCTCCAATCGTTCGTGAAAAAGTTCAGCAATACGATGGTGCATTGCATAAGAATCGTCGATCCCATCGAACTTTAATTCGATTGATTGTTTACAAATGATATGTCGATTGCTCGTGGGACTCATTACTATAATATAATAAGCTTCGATATTTTAACCGTCTTTTCGACTTTGACGCTGCAAGGTCCGTCGGTGACGGTAACCTTGATGATAACTTCCTTCGAATCGCCATCGAAGTTTCCACTATAAATGTGTGTGACTGCTTTCTCTTTATTTGTTATGACTGCACCATCACCAAATTCGTACTTATAGGTTGCATCCGCACCTGCGCTTGAGTTCATCGTAATTGGAACAGTGGTATCCGAAGTATAGGCGTCTTGCGGCTCCCTTGCTTTGAAAGAAACTTTTGGCGGCGCTATCACTTCAAATGTGAGTGTGGTCTTAATGCCGTTGATGGTATAAGCAATTGTATGTGTGCCTGCCTTGAATGCAGCAGGAGTCAGGAAGAACACGCCCTGGTCAGAGTCAATTTCTTTGTCGTCAATAGTCATTTTTCCGCCGGACGGCGATACCCGAATTTCAAATGCTGTCTTATCATTTGCACAAAACTTTGTGCGGTCCAGCGACAAGGTCGGTCCTGCTGGTGGAGTCGGCAATATGTAAGCGATCGGTGGACAATCACTACAGCAGAGATACGGGATATAAAAATCAGCGATCACAGTACCATCATTTATTTTGAATGTCGGTGCCGCCTGGGGAGGCAACTTGATAATGGCGCGCAATGCCTCCTTTCTTGCCGCGGGGATATCGTTGCATTCGTCGAGGTATTTACCGAGTACTTCGTTTGCACGTAGAAATAGTTCTGGTTCCCGAAATTGAGTGGCGAGTTGCAAGTCTTTTGTCTTTGACTCCAATTCGTCTTTGTCATCCGACAGCTTGAGCAGTGCAGGAAATTGTTTAAGTAGAATGGAACCTATCTCTTTGTTGACGAGAACTGAACGCACATCGAATAGCTGTCGCTTACGTTCTTCATGATAAACGAGTAGCAATGTGCCGCCTTTGGGAACGCCGGCTTTATGTTCAACACCACCATGTTTACTAAAATAGTAGCTGAAGTTTTTGGCGAGACGGTATTGTGCTGTTCGACGCAGGTATTCATTCTTTAGTGCTTCCAGGCGTTCAATAATGCAGGAATCGAAGGTCATTGCTACTTCGTTCTTAATCACGGCTGAACTCTTACGGAGATTTGCAACGTGCGTTTCGAGTCGGCGGTAGGTTGTTTTGAATTGCTCGGTACTAAGCTCCGCCAGTTCAGCTGACATTAGTACTGCAATTGCGGCTTCAACACGATCAATAAACTCGAACAATTCGAAGTGGAATGGTGAAACGGGAACAGTTCCTCGTACTAAAACTGGATTCTTAAAAGTTCCGTTATTCTTCCTTACATTTTCGATGTACACATTGCCGAGAGTACCCTTTGGCGGGTTGCATAACCGCAACAATGTTGTTCCTCTTTGATATCCCTTTGATAAGTGAAACTCATTGACAAGTTGCGAAACATATATATGGTCAGCTGCCGCTGATATGGTGCTCATTGAATGGAGGATCAATTTATCCTCATCTGCAATTTTAGCGACTTCGGCAGCGCTGGCTGCACCGGGTTGAAGTACGATGCGCGCAGCTTCAGTTGCTAAGCCAGCGGTTGCAACGGAAGACGTAGCCGAAGCCAATGAAAGTGAATTCGTAAAAATATTTCCAAGGGTGCCAACGATTGATCCGAGACTCGCCCCTTGCGTATACTTTGTTCCGGAAGCAATGCAAAGCCCATCATGAAGACGACAAACAAATTCCGCAATCAGAACGCGATAATCAGATTCAAGATCCTGGATCACGCATTGCGGTTCTTCTCCCCGAACCAGCGTGCCGATATAATCAGCACTTAATGCTACTACTTCAAACGGAAGATTGTTTTGTTGTTGCTCAGTTTTGATTTCAGTAAGTGCGGAAGAAATATGTTTGCCGATATGCCCTTCAACCCGAAAGAAATTGTTTTGCTCAATATCAAACAACAGTGGGTTGGTAATGGGAAATGCATTTGCATAGGTCGACGCGTTGTAACTGAGGTTTCGATTTTGTTCGCCACGCCTCGTTTTTGAGAAGCTCCAGTGACGTAACAACTCGCTTTCGCCATCAACGTTATAATAGTATGGAATGCATCGATCGGATAACCTGGCTTTACCATAGCGGCTCGGTGTTAATCGAATGTCTTTTCTCTCGAAGCCAAGCATATTCTCAAGAGAAAATTCAGCAATTAATAATTTCAAACGTATAAAGAGCGATCTAACTTCACCCAGGCTATCATGCTGTGAGTCAAATAGCGGCGAAAAAATAAAATACTGACGATATGTCGACCTGGTATTACTGGTATCTACATTCGCTTCCCCAAGCATAATATGCAATGGGAAAAGCATTTCATCCATGCAACATACGCTGTTAACATAGCGGGCACGATCGTTGAATTCATTATAGGCTTTTATAAGATCATCCAATAAATCATAGAAATACTGGATCAGGATCGGTGATGTTTTAAGAATCCTGGCTTTCAATTCAGAGAGGTCTTCAAATGCAGTATCAAATACCGTTACATCTTCATTGGCTAGTAGAAATTGATATCTACGGGCGCATTCCTTCAACGCTTCTGCTATGGAGGTCAGTGTATTTTTGTCGGTTAAATTATTAAACGCATTCAATACATCAGATGCAGAGGAGAGCCGTTGAGCCGGAACATTATATCTTTTTAGCGCAGGGAAAATAGTACTGTCTTTAGCTACTGTACCGGTACCATTTCTTTTATTGATTCGATCGATCACCTCTTTGCCCACGAGCAGCGCTTTTACCTGGAAATCCATCTGGCTGCCCTTGTCGTTGCAATCATTCGTGTCACAATTTTTCAGATTGAGTTCTTCGGCTTCGAGAAATAACACGACAACATACTTCGATAAAAAATCGCCCGGCATTTGATTAAGTGAAACTGGCTGTTCGTCGCCGGTGAAATCATCCAGGTTCTCCGTTTGTACCAACTGGAAAACTTCCTGGCTGAAGAATAACTTGTAATATTCGGATGTATTTTGATTCTTGTCTTCGCACTGACGAATGAACTGCAGATGTTCAGGCAGTGAAGGTGCGGTGTAGGAAATGAAATGGGTATAGATGGAATTACACAAAGTGACAAGAAACCCCTGTGACGTCAGCGCGCATCCCTTCGTAACGTTAATGGAGGTTTGGGATGGGTTTATGTCGAGACCGCAAACAATCCCACTACCGATCAGTTTGATTCTTGTAAGCCGGTTTTGCTGATCGATGTAATCGAACAAACTGTTGAGGTGATTATTGGTCAGCACCTGGTCTGCTTCAAATACCGGGTAGGTGTGCGCGATACTCATAACTAATTATTTTTAAAAGTTCCTAAAACAGTTTTTCCTAAGATCACCGTATTACTTCCCTCTTTGCTTTCTTCACAATTATGTAAGGTGGCAAGTGGATATTCGCTGTGCAACATGCTCAGCACTTCGATCATCTTGTCGTTGGCGTTTCTAATTGAGTCTCCATTAACTTCTGCATCGGCAGAAAAAGCAGCAAGCTGTTCAATCCATTCTTTATACCGAACCTCGAATTCACGCATCAGGTCGTTACTAAGCCAACAGATTTTCAACTGTACGTGTGCAGGTGCTTCTTCCCTGATCTTGCTTTCGAAATATTCGCGGAAAGCAATATTATCAAAGTGTCCGGGCCAGTAAGGCAATACAACTGAAGCGCGGAATGAATATGGATCGATATCGCAAAAGCATTCACCCTTATGCAGGCAAACTTCCATCAGTTTGTAATCGCCAACGCGGGGTCGTAATAAGATATGCTCGAGAAGATGAAGCCCAACAGGATCGCCACACTCATCGTTAAATTCAGTCACCAAAGCTTCAACTGCTTTCAATGCATCATCGTTGTTTGAAAACGTATTCGCATCCGATTGCATTAATACCTGTCCATCGCTTGTTAATTGGAGATTGTGATCGGTTACATTAAATGAATAATTACCGGTACTTTTTCCAAGTTCAATAATTTTTACGACGGCCTCTTCGGCAGTTGCTTTCGTTTCATACACTTGCGAATTGCGGAGTACAACACCTGTCTTGGTTGTAATGGCAAACTCATGAAAACATCTAGGTAGCTCATTTCCGTTCTCATTAACCAGCTTTTCTGTACAAACGATTTCGATGTTCTTCATGCAATAAAGAAATCGGCGGCTGGGATCTGCAATGCCCGTTAGTGCACTGATGCGCTTTTCAAGGCCAGAAACATTCAGCGTATTCCAGAGTGCCTCCGTATCAATTGAAAAATCATCTCTTTGGGGATAATAGTTAAATGCCTTTCCACGGGCAGCGCTTATCGAGGGATAATTTCGAAGTAGTGCGCGTTTGGCATTCTGGATCTCGCTGAAATCTATTTTTTCCTCTGTTTGATCTTCATAGTTGATTCGAAACATCAACATCGCGTAATCGTTGAACGATTCGGAAAATCGCGCAAGCAAATGATCCAGGAAACGACCTCGCCTGTCGTGAAAGGTTTGGCGGTTTTCATATAATTGTTTCCAACTATTATCAGCGGCGGTCGAAGAATCTGCTTGTAGTATTGCCTCTTCCAAAAGTACCGTTCCAGCGTCCGTTTTGTAGATGGCCTCCGTGTCTTTTATCTCTCCGAGAAATTGCGCGAAGTAAGTTTGTTTGATATCTGCGATCGATAACAGATGCGGAGCATGGGTCAATTGAGAAAAGAAGTCGGCAAGCACTTGTTCGTAAAATAGCAGGTATGCTTTCAATTGACGTTGTTTCGCAACTCGTTCGGGAGAAACATTCGCTGGTAATCCAAATTCACCGATGCCATACGTTTGTGGAAAATCATATTGCACTGGCCAATGCGATTCGGTATCTCTCTTTCGACCAACGGGAACCGGCAAATCCTGTTGCAAGCCATTCAATTTATCCCTGGACGATTGGGCATGAAGTAAAAAGATTGAATCTCTCACCTCATCATATCTCGCAAGAAAAGGAAACTGATTTTTAAACAACAGGATCTTCGATCGCTCTTTCGACAATATTGGTTTGTGCAGTGGTTCAATATGCATGCACCACGTCAGTCCAATTTGACCTGGCACCGCTTTCCCATCTTCATCATATTTCGTCATTACAAAATTTCTGACAGCAAGGACACCTTCAATATCCATTACCAGGTTGATGATATCCGATGTATGAATGACTGAGCGCAATTGGGTTGTCTCGAGTTGCTCGGTATCAATGAAACCATGGCTTAATATGGGACCGTTGAAAATATCATCAACACGAATTTTTCGATCGAGTAATTCGCGAAGCGCATAAAAATTTATTGAAGGATTCAGGTATTCTTCGATTGCAAAGAATGCAGCTGCCTGAACTTTTTCAATATCGGCCGCAGGCTGAACATCTATATCGAAGCAGAATGCTACTTCCTCTGTGCGTACTGCTTTTATCGAAATAAAATCTTCACATAAATTTCGATGCTCATGCAATCGCTTTGTGGCAGATTGAATGATGCTGCGTGTCTTGCTAAGTTTTAAGAAATATTCATGGAAAAGAAAATGCGCGAAGTCGCCCTGCACCATTGCAACAATGTCTGCAACGGTAACAATTTTGCCGTTGGGCTTTTGGGCCAGTGAAATGGGAAACGTAAGAGACGTGCCATCGTCAAGGAGAACAGTACATTTCCATTGCTGACCATCCTGGACAATTGAAATTGAATCAAGATGATTTAAAGCGGTGTCTGCAGCGCGCTCTGCAAATCTAATTGTCTCTTTCGACCAGACCGGGAACTCAAATCGAAGGAAAAATTCCCCGGCGAGAAATACTCCTGGTAACGAAGGATTTGGTAAAACAATGTCGCCGGTGTTGAGGTCGCCGAAGCGATCGTCGTTTTCCATATCCAGCAACACTTCATACAAACCGGAAGGAAACAGAAGCGTGGGCTTGACATCGTACGTTAGCTGATCAGCTGTAAAATCCGCATAGATAGGAATTTCATTTACAGGGAACGCCCCTGGCTTACTGTCTGCTGCAAACAACCAGGCATTGTGAATACCGTCGATATCAACCAGCAGTTTCCGATAATCATTTATAGTGAGTGGGTTAGTCGTAAGTATTTCCTTCGCGGTGTAAAGCACACGATCATTGTCAGTGATACCACTTCCATCTGTGACGACAAGATCTTTCATACAGAAGTCATTCCGATACCCAAGTTCAGTAATTGCAAAACAGATTGCCTCAAGGATCGTTATTCCCGGATCATGCGTGTTGTAATCAGTCCACAGTGCATGCGACAACCCTTCAATATGCGTCAGCCCTTCTTTGCGGAGGAAGTCAAAATCCTGCGCGGGTGCAAGTGCAATTGTTTTTGATATCGTTTCTTTTTTTTCCATCAACACTCACAGTTTGCAGGTGATTTAATGAGGTGTCGTGTAGTTGTTTCTTCATTATAATAAGACACCAGGATTGAGCGCGAGGTGCTGCCTTCTGCGATCTCGATATTCAGTAATTGTTTGGTATGAACTGTACCAATCCGTTCGATGACATGATTCATTTGGAAACAAGTGACGTAATCTACATAAGGCCGCTCTTCGACAAAATTGAGTATTGCAGATTTGCGAATTTTACCGCCAAACGAAATCTCATTTTGTCCATCGAAAGCCCAGGGACAGAGAAAGCGCTCAATTTCCTGGTTCAGCAATTGGAGATAGAACGACTGATCGAGGTTTTCGTGAAACTTAACTTCAAAATCAAGTTGGATCTCTTCGAAAACGGGGTTGCGAACGTGGAGTTTCACAAATGGTGATGTAACCTTTTCTAAATATCGTTGGATGGATTCCAAAAGCCCTACGGCAGTATACGGTCGTAATGCATTGATGTTCGCTTTATTTTTCAAATCTGGAATAGTGACGATCGTCACATGCCCTGGGAAATGTTCGCAGAAATGTTCCTGATTATTTTTTGAATAGAAACCCGCGTGATTCAGGCAACGAACTTTGAAAATCGTAGGAAATTCTTCCAACAAAATATGTTCGTAATCCCACATTGTTATTGCACGTTGCTTATGACGCAAACGTTCACTTACGCGCAAATAGAATTTGTCATCCGTTTCTTTTGTTCTTCCCCCAAACGAATCAAATGGTTGCTCTGCTTTCTTTATTGCTGGATCACTGATAACAAATTTGGATATCGCTTTTCCAGGCAATGAATTGCGGAATTCAATATTTCGTGTTTCGTCCTGCACTAACACGACTTTAGCAGCCTGCGCTGCAATTTTGATCACTTTGCAAACCGCATCACAATTCTCGTCAACAGAAACTCTAATCCAAATCATCCCATTAGCGACGATAGTACTGTTTGTTGATGCATCGCTGGGTATTGCTATCGTCACGATTCCAGACTCCGTGAAGTTGAATGTTCGATCGATTATGTGTTGCTTTTCAAATCTGCGCCAATTATTATTCGCCGAGAGATAATGCCATTCCAATGGCTGCATTCGTTTCAGGGGGTTTGAACTTCCATCCGCAAGCTGAAATAAAACATTCAGTATGAGTCCTGCTGTTGCATTTTCGAAACCCACGAATAGTGATCCGTCATAGATAATTTGGGGAACCAGGGTAAGAAGCTCAATTGGTTCTCTATTGTTAGCCTCATCGGTTAAAAGATTATGAACGCGCCGATGACCGAACGGTCCGAGGTGAAAAAATTGATGCTCGGTTGGCAGCGAAGGTTCGGCGAATGTAATCGTGCTGCTTGCAATATAGTTGACGGAAAAATGATCAAGCATTATTTCAACAGGCACTGGTGGTGCCGTCGGTATGTTGAGATCGTAAGTCGTGTCGTCCGTTTTGACGATCGAGAAGCGATCCATTTGATCACGTATTAGCTCCATGTGATTGCTAAGCGAATGTCGATTTGTATTTAATCTGATCTTGAAAAATCCTTCTTTCGTTTGCTGCTGCAATTGTTCATCTGCATCGAGATTGATTGGCGTTTTTGTAAACGCGTTGATATCATTGAAGTCGATAGAATTATTTACCAGCGTATATTCATCGTCCCACTTCGATTGGCGGAGATAGTAGACTTTGCCGAAATAATCGGTACCGGAACTTTCTGCTTCCGGCTCGTCCTTCCAACTTAGATTAAATTCGATTCGGTCAAGTTGCTTTTGGACGATTTCGTGGCTGCCAATATAAAAAGACGCGTCGCGAGCGGGAAAATCACCAAACGGTTTGAATGGTTTTGACGCTTCCAGCGTTCCGAAATCATTTGATAGGGTCAGGTCTTTCAGTCCATCAACGGCAACACGCACAGTTACAGAATTGATTTTTGTACTATCTAAACTGCCGTAGGGTATCCCGCCTGCCACACCTTGCTTCAGATAAAACTTAACCATTGGCAAGTCAACGGAAAAATTTTCTTTATGGACGTCGGCAGAAAAGGGAACAATCGCAGGATCATCTGGCGACAACGTAAAAGAGAAATTCAATTGCTGACCTGTGAACTGCTTCCGAACGTTTAATCGAACGTCTTCAATTTTATGCCAGCCTTTCGCGCCGGTAATTTCAGCCCGAAAACAATTAATCGAAACCCGTGGCGAAATACTTTTAAGAACTTGCTTGTCGTATGAAACAATGATCGACACTCTTCTTTCACCTTCCTTCATCAGTAACAAATTGGACGCAATTGCAAATCCCGAATTTGCTGCCTTTGCTTTTCGCGCATCGCCAAACGTAAACCAACTTTGATCGCCTGATTGAATCGGGGTACCTGCACCATCATCAGATGCCGCTACAGGCGAAGCCTGGAGCACAGCAGACGGGTGCAACATTTGTTGGGAATGAATTTGTGAAACGACTGCTTTATTAAGGACGATGTCATCGGATAGCTCATAGGCTAATTCCTTCCCAATACTGTCTTTGCCGCCTTTGAATAATGTGCCTTTGGAAAGAAGATGTTT
>JACMLR010000170.1 GCA_014379515.1 Chitinophagaceae bacterium | reverse complement strand
TGTGTTGTTGCATCACCGATCGCCTACTTCCTAGTGACCGATTGGTTAGCGAAATATGATTATAAGGTGACGATTGGACTGCCTGTATTTATTGGCGCTTCCGTCATTGCAATTGTTATTACTGTTCTCACGATTAGTTTTCAGGCGATCAAAGCCGCAACAGCAAATCCAGTCACCAGCCTCCGATCAGAATAATTAAACCGGTCGTCCGCAAGGAATTGATTTATAAAACCATTTTATGTTTAAGACCTATTTTAAAACTGCGCTTCGCAGCCTTTGGAAAAAGAAATCTTTTAGTTTCCTTAATGTAGCTGGCCTTGCAGTTGGTATTGCGTGTGCGTCGTTGATTTTTTTGTGGGTGGAGGATGAGATGACCTATTCAGACCATTTTAAAAAGAAGGACCAGCTTTACCAGGTAAAGGAACATCAGACCTACGCATCCAAAACATTCACATTTGATGCAACCCCGGGCCCACTCGCGGACGCAATGACTAAAGAAGTTCCTGGAATAAAAACGGCAGTTCGTGCAACATGGGGCGATCGTGCATTGTTTTCCAAGGGAGACAAAAACATTTATGGTGACGGGATGCATGTCGATTCGGGTTTTGCATCACTATTTTCCCTTGAATTCATAAAAGGAAATGCTGCTAAACCATTCAACCAGTTGCACTCGGTCGTATTGAATGAACGCCTTGCATTAAAAATCTTCAATACAGTTGATGTAATTGGTCAGACTGTCAAGGTAGACAACGACCAGGAGTATATCGTAGATGGGGTGTTTAAGCAACTGCCTTTCAATACAAAATTTGAGAAACTTGATTGGTTTATTCCATTTGAAGTTTATTTAAAAAAGAATGATTGGTTGCTCGGTTGGGGAAGTAATGGCATTCAAACATTCGTTGAATTGTATCCGGAAGCTAATCTCCAGCGGATAAACGAACAATTAAAAGACTTCATCACGAAAAAAGATAAAGAAGCTATTGCAAACCCATTTCTATTTTCTGCAAATGACTGGCGTCTGCGAAACAATTTTGTAGAAGGAAAGCAAACAGGCGGTCGCATTCGTTACGTCAATTTATTTTCCATCATCGCCTGGATTATTCTCATTTTGGCATGTATCAACTTTATGAATCTCGCGACATCGCGCTCTGAGCAGCGCGCGCGTGAAGTAGGTGTGCGAAAGGTGATGGGTTCTGGCAAGAAGATGCTTGTTACTCAATTTTTAATTGAAGCCCTGGTTATGTCTTTCATTGCCGTTGTGCTGGCGGTTGGAATTACCGCAATGGCACTGCCTGCATTCAACCAACTTGTTGAGAAGGAAATGCAGCTTCGACTGTTAGATGGATTGCATTTGCTTTCACTTTTTGTAATTGGTTTGCTATGTGGCTTGATTGCTGGTAGCTATCCCGCATTTTATTTATCGTCATTCAATCCAATTACAGTTTTGAAAGGAATGAAATTGCCATCTTCAACGGGAGTTGCGTTTGTGAGAAAGGGCTTAGTTATATCACAATTTGTTATTTCAGTTGGGCTGATTATCTGTACGCTTATTATTTATCAGCAAGTTCTTCATACAAAGAATCGCGAACTGGGCCTCAACAAAAACAATGTCATTTATATGAGTCAGCAGTTGATCTCGCTGAAACAGGATGGCAATATTGGACTTCATTTCGCTACTGTTAAAAACGAGTTGCTTGCAACTGGTGTTGTTGAAAACGCTGCACTTAGCAATAGTCGGGCTTTTCAAATCGGAAGTAATTCTTCTGGTTTCGATTGGCGGGGGAAAGATCCATCAAAGCAACTCCTGATTGGCATGGACTGGGTGACGCCGGAGTATGTCAACACAATGGGTATGCAACTCATTGCTGGTCGGGATTTTTTCCAAACTGGCACGGGGGATACAAGCAGTATTATAGTAAATGAATCTTTCGCAAAAGTCCTGAGCAAAAAACCAGCCGATGCAGTGGGACAGCTCGTTGATCGGGATAACGGCAAGCTGATGGTCGTTGGGGTAATAAAAGATTTTGTCTATAATAATGTTTATGGCGCTGCCGCGCCGATGATCTTGTTCAATGATGCTAAGGCGCAATCAACAAGCAATCTCACTGTTCGGTTCAAACCCGGTGTTGATTACAAAGAAGCACTTTCAAAAACAGAAGCTGTTATTCGAAAAAGCAACCCGGCATATCCTTTCGAATACAAGTTTGTAGACCAGGAATTTGAAAATCTTTTTAAAGGCGAACCGCTGATTGGAACACTTGCAGCGGTATTTGCCGGTCTTGCAATTTTCATATCGTGCCTTGGTTTATTCGGCCTTGCAGCATACACTGCTGAAAAACGCACACGTGAAATCGGGATAAGAAAAGTTCTTGGCGCTTCAGTCAGCGGTCTTACTTCGCTGTTGTCAATCCATTTCGTCAAACTGGTTGCGATTTCATGCGTGATTGCATTTCCACTGAGCTGGTGGATGATGAACAACTGGTTACAGGAGTATGATTATCGCGTTACCATTCGGTGGTGGATGTTTGTCATACCCGCCGTGCTTGCACTTATCGTAGCGATTTTAACAGTTAGCTTCCAGGCGATCAAGGCAGCACTTGCAAATCCAGTAAAAAGTCTTCGAAGTGAATAATGCATTCCGATAAAATAATAAATTATGATTCGCAATTATCTTAAAATCGCCTGGCGAAGCCTTTTGAAAAATAAGACTTCATCATTCATCAATATTGTCGGCCTCACTACCGGACTCACTTGTTGCCTGCTTATGGTGCTGTATATGCAACACGAGTTGAGCTACGACAAATTCCAAAAGAACGGTGATCGCGTTGTTCGTGTGATAATGGAATATAAATTTGGTGAAGGGGAAATAACGAAAGGAAACTTTACCAGTACAAAAGTATTTCCCGCTTTCAAAGCGAATTTTCCTGAGGTTGTCGATGGCGTGCGAATGGCGGATCCCGCACGTGTTGTCAAGTTTGAAGATCGAATATTCAATGAAGAGAAATTCTACTACGCGGACTCCACTTTCTTTAATTTGTTTCCTTCTTTTACATTGATTAGAGGCCAGGCCAACCAGGTACTCAAAGGCCCCAACATGGTTGTAATGACCAGGTCGGCCGCAATCAAATATTTTGGCGATGCAACCGATGCAGTTGGAAAAACATTAAAGATTGGGGGTCAGCAAACTGATTATATCGTCACTGGAATTGCCGAAGACTGTCCATCAAACTCGCAAATCAAATTTGATTTCGTTGCATCTTTTTCCTCACTTGGTGTTGTGCAGGAAGAAAACTATTGGAACGCTAATTATACAACTTACCTGTTGCTGAGAGACGAAGCATCGATTGTATCTCTACAGAAGAAGATCGCTCCTTTCATGAAAAAGGAATTCGCGAACGAACCGGGAACATATGTGAACTTTTTGCTTGAACCGTATACCCGTGTCCATCTTTATTCAACCTTCGATGGATTCGAGCCAAACAGTAACATTACTTATATCTATATCATCGGCGCGATTGCATTGCTGATTTTGGTAATAGCCTGTTTTACTTATATTAATCTCAGCACGGCAAGGTCAATTGAGCGCGCACGCGAAGTTGGAATTCGTAAAGTGGCAGGTGCCGTCCGCAAACAGGTATTTTTTCAGTTTATTGGTGAATCGGTGATGCTCACCGTCTTCTCGCTAATTCTCAGTTTCCTACTCGCAATACTGATTCTACCGGCATTTAATTCCCTTGCTGATCGTTCACTTGATTCTTCGCAACTGTTCCGGTTCCCAGTCTTGCTTGCTGCTTTGGTGATTGTGGGTTGCATCTCATTATTAGCTGGTAGTTATCCCGCATTCGTCCTTTCGCGGTTTCAGCCGGTGCATGTATTAAAAGGAGCTTTTAAAAATACCGGCTCTGGTAGTATCCTTCGGAAGTCATTGATCGTTTTTCAATTCAGTATTTCCGTATTCCTGATCGTCGCAACTTTCATCATACACCAACAACTTCAATACATACAAAATAAGAACCTGGGGTATAATCGCGAGCATGTAATTGTGATGAATATCGATCAAAAGATGATCGACAAACTCGACCTTATCAAAACGGAATTGAAATCTAACCAAAACATTCTTGCTGTTTCCAAAGCATACAATACACCGGTTCAAATCCCGGGAGGTTATTCCATGTATCGTGGTGATCGTGGCTCATCAACCGCGATGAATGTGACAGGCTGCCCGGTCGATAATGAATTTATCCCTGCAACGAATATTGAGATCGTCGCGGGAACAAATCTCAGTAAGCAAGATCTGCTGGATGCAGACCAGGAGGATCAATCAAAGAGTTATTATCATTTCATTCTAAATGAAACCGCGGCAAAGGCGCTCGGATGGAAACCTAATGAGGCAATAGGCAAAAAAATATTTTTAGGCGACCAGCGTCCGGGCGAAGTGAAAGCAGTTGTTCGCGATTTCCATTTCGCTTCGCTACATACTACCGTGGAACCACTGATTTTATTTCCGGGTGGTTGGGGGAACACCTTGCTTGTTAAAACAACGGGTAAGGATATCGCGGGCACAATTTCATTCATTGAAACAAAATGGAAAGCGATTGCACCGCATCGGCCATTTGATTACCGTTTTATGGACGAAGATTTTCAGCGGCTTTATCATTCTGAGAAAAGAACGGGCAAAGTATTTACCATTTTTGCCGGCATTGCGATTTTGCTTGCCTGCCTCGGTTTATTTGGACTGGCGGTTTATGCCACACAACAACGAGTGAAAGAGATTGGTATAAGAAAAGTATTGGGTGCCTCTGCCAGCAGTATTACCGTTTTGTTGTCGGCTCGATTTCTCGCACTCGTTGCTGCTTCATTTGTTATTGCCAGCCCGCTCGCCTGGTATGTGATGAGTAAATGGCTGGAAGATTTTGCTTACCGGGTGGATATCAGTTGGTGGATATTTGTGCTTGCAGGATTGGCTGTGACAGTTATCACGCTGCTGACTGTTGGTCTACAGGCACTGAAAGCAGCATTATCGAATCCTGCAACCAGCTTACGAAGCGAATAATGATTGTATCAAAACCGCACAGCGCTGTATCAAAATCGAACTATATAGATTTATTAAGATAACTAGAACATTGTAAACCATTTGTCAATGATCCGGCATACGGGATGCTTTATTGAAAGCTATCCCGGTACTAAAACCTAATAGCCACGATAATGAATTTTATACGAACCACCGTTCGGGGTCTGCAAAAGAATAAAGGATACAGCTTTCTGAATATTGCTGGTCTTGCGATTGGTATTGCATGCGCGGCCCTCATCTTTCTTTGGGTGGAAGATGAAATGACCTACGATCACTTCCACGAAAAAAAGAACTTACTCCATATCACGAAGGTGCAAGCCACAATGGATGCTAATTCATTCACCCATACTTCAACACCGGGTGTAATGGGACCCGCAGTGCAAAGCGAAATTCCAGGTATTGCCAATACCTGCCGCGTAACGGAAGGGCAAACCTCGCTTTTGTTCAATGCGGGTAAAGAGCCTACGTATGCAGCCGGGCTTTATGTTGAGCCGTCCTTTTTCGATATGTTTTCATTTCAATTTGTCCAGGGAAATAAAAAGACCGCCTTTAGTCAGCGTCATTCAATTGTTATTACTGAACGAACGGCAAAAAAGTTTTTCGGCAATGAAGCTGATGTTGTTGGAAAAACAGTTCGGGTTAATAATACGCAAGACTATGTTGTTTCCGGT
>JACMLR010000169.1 GCA_014379515.1 Chitinophagaceae bacterium | reverse complement strand
CCTTCAAGAAAGTTGAGATCGTAACCAAGCATCTCAACTGCTTTTTCATTTACATAGGTGTAGCGAAGATTATCATCCAGTCCGATAAAAGCTTCACTCATTGTTCCAAAAATCTCACGAATGCGTGCTTCTTTTTCCAGCAACTTTATTGCGGTCATGTGACGCTCAGTTACATCGCGCGCACTTGCAACGAGCAGTTCAAGATCGGTTGAAAAGTTGGCCGACCACGATAGCAATTTATAACTGCCGTCCTCCGCTTTTATACGATGGCTGAATTCGCCAATATGCTTTCGTTGTAAAAGATCGCCGAATGCAATTTTAGTTCTTGGAAGATCTTCTTGATGAACAAATTCCATGATGTTGCGGCCGAGAATATCTGCTTCTTTGTAGCCTAGTACATCTTGAAAGGCGGCATTAATCTTTCGGAAATTTCCGTGTGTATCACCGATGCACATGAGGTCGCGTGCAACATCAAAGAATGCCTGGAGCTCGTTGCGTGCAATCGCTTCAGCGATGTCAGGAGATGCGTCGCTCGTTACCTCTGCCACATCAAGAAAGAAAGCAACGAAGCCATCATTCTCGAACTTGATATCGAAACTCGAAACGAACACCTGTACCAACTCATCATTTTTCTTTTGAAATTGAGTTGGGTATTTCTTTAGCGCGTTTATTATTTTTTTATTAGAAAATTGATCGAGGAGTGCTGTTAGAAAATTTGAAGTTGATGAGTGTGATTGTTTTTCATTGAAAAACTGTACGAAGCTGGAATTATGATATACGATTTGAGTTAAGCTTTCGTCACACACGAACACGGGCTGAGGAAGGGTGCCGTAAAAAATATTGAGCTGGGAAAAAGGGAAAGAAGATAGGTTGGGGTCTGTGATTGCATTATCCGGTCGGAGATCGGGTGAACTCCGGTCGGTTGAACGGGCAACTAATGGTACCCGTCCAGGATTGGATTTTTTAGATGGCTTTCGCATACGGTTTTTCTGACGCTGACATAGACTTACATTTAGAGACCCTAGTAGGTCATGTTTAAACGTAAATACTTACGCAAGCTAAAGGAATCGACCGCGCGATTTTGAAAACCACCCCAAATATTTGGAAATTTAGGTGTTAGCCCTTATTGTGCAGACGCTACTGCGTACTTAAACCAGGTTGTTAGATTTGGGCAATCTGCAAACTCAGGGTCAATTTGGATATAATAATTAGGCAGTTTTGAGTTGAACCACTTTTCAATCGCTTCCTGCTTTTTATATTCCAGGGCTCGGGCAGCAATCCGGCTATAGTCGTCTTTCATGTTCTCACGATGTGGTTCAGTGCGCGATTTCAGATATACAATGCGCACGCCGGTTTTCCTGCTATCATCAAGAAATGAAACGGGTCGTGAAAATTCACCGACAGCCATTTTATCAAGCATCAATACAAGATCTTTATCAAGCTGATCAATCGTGAGATAAGTTCCATTCTGCCCCTGCTTCAGTCCACCAGTGAACTTTGCATTTTGATCTTCTCCGAATTTGATACTCGCTTCACCAAATGTCATTTTTCCCGCAATCAATAACGCTCTTACAGAGTCCAGTTTAGCAACCGCCTGGTTTGTTTCAGGATCAGTAATGCGGGGAATGCGAAGTATATGCCTAACAACGGCATCATCACCCGCACGCGTAACCATTTGAATGATGTGATAACCAAATTTAGATTTGAAAACCGGAGAAACCTGACCTTCTTTCAAGCGAAATGCGGCTTGAATGAAAGAGGGATCCCATGTCTTTTCCGTTCTGTTAATGGTGTATTGACCACCATTTGTTTTAACTCCCGGATCATCAGAATACAAACTTGCCAGCGTTTCGATTTTAGCCGTTTTCGCATCAATCTGACTTCTGTAATCGTTTAATTCGTCCTGGGCAAGTTTTTCAAAATCGCGACTTGCTTTCGGATAAATTACAATCTCACCTATCTCAACTTCAGATTCATAAAAAGGTAAGCTGTCTTTCGGGATTTTGTCCCAATATGCTTTCGCTTCTTGCGGAGTGATCTTCACGTTTTGAACAACTGTTTCCTGCATTTTCTTAGCAAGCATCATTTCTTTTGTTGATGCTCTGAAATCTTCTTTCAATTGGTAAACAGTTTTTCCAGCAATTTCTTCCAGGGCTTCTTTACCTCCGTAGTTGGAAGCGTAATACCGAATCTTATTATCAAGATCTGCTTCAATCTCATCGTCACTTACAATAACCGAATCTTTTTCGGCTTGTAATGTCATCGCTTTAATCAACAAAATCTGATCAATGATTGCGCAGTTTGCATTCGCTGGAATTTCTTCGTTGCGACGTTGACGATCCTGGATCTCATTATATACGTCCGATCGCAGGATGATCTTATCTCCAACGATTGCAACAATTTTATCGGCTACTACTTTCTGAGGCTGTGCAAATGCTGGCAAAGACAGCAGCACTAATGCGAGAAAACTTAGGATTCTGGTCATATTATAATTATCGGAAATCAAATGTAGTTTCTACTGCCCAACAGCTGGTCAGTCACTGTCTATTTAACAAAAGTTTCGGGGCGCGTTCATTCGAAGGCGCCCCGAAAAATTTTATTTCAATCGACTACAACGTTCTTTTTACTTCTTCTTCTTCAAATGCTTCGACGATATCGCCTACTCTTACATCAATGAAGTTCTTAATAGTCAAGCCGCATTCCATTCCGGAAACAACGTCTTTCGCATCATCTTTGAAACGTTTAAGTGAGGCGAGTTCAGCACTTTGACCCTCTCCTTTCGGATATTCCACGATACCATCGCGGATGATACGGATCTTAGAATTACGACTGATTTTTCCATCAAGAACATAACAACCGGCAACGGTAGCCTTATCGAATTTGAATACGTTCCGTACTTCCACATTCGCCACAACTTTCTCCTGAATTTTAGGTTCAAGCATCCCTTCCATCGCGCTCTTGATTTCTTCAATCGCGTTATAGATAATTGAGTAAAGCTTGATTTCGACACCTTCATTCTCGGCAACCTTCGCAGCTTGCGCGGATGGACGAACGTTGAAACCAACAACGATTGCATCAGATGCTGTTGCGAGCAATACATCACTTTCGGTGATCGCACCAACAGCTTTGAGTACAACGCTCACCACAATTTCCTGCGTAGATAACTTCTGCAATGAATCACTCAATGCTTCGACAGATCCATCCACGTCACCTTTGATAATCAAATTCAATTGCTTGAAGTTTCCAAGTGCAAGACGACGACCAATCTCATCAAGCGTAATATGTTTTTTGGTACGAATACCTTGTTCGCGAAGTATCTGGGCACGGCGGTTTGCTACGTCTTTTGCTTCTGCTTCATCTTCATACACCTTAAACTTTTCACCTGCCTGTGGCGCACCGTTCAATCCAAGAATCAATACAGGTGTTGAAGGAGGAGCAACATCGCGACGTTTATTTCGCTCATTGAACATTGCCTTTACACGGCCAACATATTGACCGGATACAACGATATCGCCTAGTTTAAGTGTACCATTCTGAACGAGCACCGTTGCAACATATCCACGGCCTTTATCAAGCGTTGCTTCGATGATCGTACCCGTAGCTTCTTTTTCAGGGTTTGATTTTAGGTCAAGCAATTCGGCTTCGAGTAATATTTTTTCAAGAAGCGAATCTACATTCAAGCCTTTCTTCGCACTCAATTCCTGGCTTTGAAATTTACCACCCCATTCTTCTACAAGCAAATTCATTCCTGATAGTTGCTCATAAATTTTCTGAGGGTTAGCACCGTCTTTATCTATTTTGTTGATAGCAAAAATCATAGGTACCTGGGCCGCCTGGGCGTGGCTGATCGCTTCACGTGTTTGCGGCATCACTGCATCATCAGCAGCGATAACGATTACAGCAATGTCGGTGACTTTTGCACCACGGGCACGCATTGCGGTAAAGGCTTCGTGACCCGGTGTATCAAGAAACGCAATGTGTTTGCCGTTTGGTAGTGTCACCTCGTATGCACCGATGTGCTGTGTAATACCACCTGCTTCACCGCCAACAACGTTTGCACTTCTGATATAATCGAGCAATGAAGTTTTACCATGGTCAACGTGACCCATGATGGTAACGATTGGTGCGCGGGGTAATTTTTCCTCTTCCGCATCTACTTCCTCTTCGTCTTCCATCTCCATTTGCTTTTCCATGTCAATAAATTCGACATCGAAACCAAATTCGCTTGCTACCAACTCAATTACTTCGGCATCGAGACGTTGGTTGATGGAAACCATCAAACCGAGGCTCATACATTTGCTGATTACTTCCGCAAAATTTACATCCATCAGGTTGGCAAGTTCACTTACGCTGATAAACTCGGTCAACAAAAGCTTGTTGTCCTGCATATCATCGCCGCCCATTTGATCGGCAGCACCCTGACGTTTTTCACGACGGTATTTCGCTTTTAAGCTTTTTCCGCGTCCGCCCGCGCCGGCAAGTTTTGCCTGCGTTTCACGGATTTTATTCTGAATTTCTTTTTCGTCAATTTCCTTTACTTCACGTCCGCGACCTGCACCCGCGCCTCGTGGACCGCTTGGAGCCGGGCCACGTTGTGGCGCACCTGGCCGACGAAATCCACCGCCTTGTTGGGGACCACCCGGACGTTGTTGGTTCGGATCATTCGGATTTCTTTTAAACAATTCACCTGGAGCCTGGCGGAAATCTTTCTTCTCGATCGGAATTCTCTTCCGCTTTCTTTTTTCTTCGCTTGGCGTTCCGGCTTTCGGACGCGTATCGTTTTCTGTTGGCAATTCAATTTTGCCAAAAATCTTTGGACCTTCCAATTTCTCTGCCTTGATATTTTCAATTACTGCTGGGCCTTCCTCTTCTTGTTTCGCTTCTGAATCAACTTCGTCCAAGACTCGAGCAGGTTCTTCCACAACAGGTGGTTGTTCTTTTTTCTTTTTCGTTTTCGGCTTTTCCAGTTCCGCAATCGGAGCCTGCTCTTCAGCAGCTACAGGTTGTGGAGCCTCTGCTTCTTTCTTCTTCGCCGTCTTTTTTGGACGGGTAGATGAATCTATAGCTGACAAGTCAATTTTATCGAGAACTTTTGGCCCTTCAATTTCCGGAATGTCAACTTTGAGGATCTCTGGTTCTTCCGTTGGCTTTTTCTCTTCAATGACCGGAGCTGGCTTTTCTTCGACTACAACAACTGGTGCAATCGGAGCAACTGGCTCTTTTGGTTTTTCTTGCTCGACAACAACTTCTTTCTTGACTTCTTTCTTGAAGATGACAGTTTCGTCTTCTTTTTTCTTCTTCGCTTCCACACTGCCTTTAGGCAAATCGATCTGGTCGCTCTTAAGTTTTGCCACTTTGTCGCT
>JACMLR010000168.1 GCA_014379515.1 Chitinophagaceae bacterium | reverse complement strand
CACTGCTAAAGGTGAGTTGGCCAATTCGAAAATAGAAATTGAAGAGCATCATACGGTAACTGTCGCACTTGTATCAGGTGGTTATCCAGGTGATTATGAAAAAGGCAAAAATATTTCTGGATTAAATGCAGAAGAAAAAGCGTTGGTATTTCATGCTGGCACGAAGAAGAAAAACGATACCGTTCTTACGGATGGTGGACGTGTACTCGCTGTCTCTGGAACTGGGAAATCTTTGAAAGAAGCGCGCGACAAGGCTTACAAAGCTGCCGCACAAATCGATTGGGATGGATTGTATTTCCGAAAGGATATTGGAAAAGATTTAATGGATTATAAAGGTTAAGCGGGATGGGATGTTCATGTGGATCAACTAAAGACGGTCAGGTTTCTGGCTGTAAAAATAACGGGGCTTGTAATACCGGTGGCTGTAATAAAATGAATGTATTCGACTGGCTTTCGAACATGGATATGCCCATGCAAGATAAGTTTGATGTCGTAGAGGTGCGTTTTAAAAATGGTCGTAAAGAAGTATATCGTAATAGTGACAAAATTACATTAACAACTGGCGATGCAATTGTAGTGGAGGTTCCAAATGGTCATCACATCGGTCATGTATCGATGCAGGGTGAATTGGTGCGTCTTCAAATGCAGAAGAAAAAAATCGCTAATGATGGTGAGGTCAAAAAAATATATCGGCTAGCACATCAAAAAGATTTAGAAAAATTTGAAGAGGTAAAAAAACGGGAGTTACCTACACTCTATCGCACCCGCGAAATTTTGCGCGACTTGAAATTACCGATGAAACTTTCGGATATTGAATATCAGGCCGATAATACGAAAGCTACTTTCTTTTATTCAGCTGATGATCGTGTTGATTTTCGTGAGCTGATAAAAATATTAGCGGGCGATTTTAAAATCCGAGTAGAGATGCGTCAGATCAGTCTGCGGCAGGAAGCAGGACGATTAGGAGGCATTGGAGTTTGTGGTCGTGAGCTATGTTGCTCTACGTGGCTTACTGATTTCAAAAACGTAGCCACCAGTGCAGCACGGTATCAAAACCTTTCGCTCAACCCTAGCAAATTATCAGGTCAATGCGGAAGACTTAAATGTTGTTTGAATTACGAATTGGAAACCTACATGGATGCACTTGAAGGTATTCCAAAAATTGAAAAACCATTACTTACTGAAAAAGGTGAAGCGACTTTACAAAAGACCGACATCTTCCGCAGAATAATGTGGTTTGGTTTCCGTGAAGAAAATACCTGGTATCCTTTGAATGTAGATCGCGTAAATGAAATTCTAAAATTGAATGCGGAAGGCAAGAAGCCCGCTGATTTAAATTTAGATGTTCTTCAAGAGAAGTTATCTATTCAAACCTTGAACAGTGATCTTGAACGCATGGACAAGAAGTTCAAGAGTAAACCGAAAGGTGGAGGAGGTCACAATGCTGGCGGTGGACATAACGCTGGAGGTGGACATAATGCTGGGGGTAGTAGCAATACAGGTGGAGGAAACAACAGACGAAATACAAATAATCCGAACAGCAACAAACGCAGACCCGATAATCGTGATAATCGCGGTAACCGCAATCCAAAGCCAGAAGGTCCAAAACCAGGAGGTCCGAAGCCATGAGAAGATGGTAT
>JACMLR010000020.1 GCA_014379515.1 Chitinophagaceae bacterium | reverse complement strand
GCTACTTCTTCATACTTTAAATGCTGAAACCGAGTCAATACCAGCAATTCACGTTGTTCATCCGAAAGTAAATTCAACGATTGGTGCAGCCTAGCTTCACACTCCTCCTCTATTTTACTGTCCGTATCTGGAACTAATTCTGCCACGTGTTCAATATCCATTTTTGAATTCATACTTCGCTTCATCGATTGATAATGATCGGAGAATACGTTCCATGCCAGTTGGTAGATCCACGATTGAAATCGCATACCTTCTTTATAGGTGTGCTTGTATTTCAACATGCGCAAAAAAACATTTTGAGTCAAATCTTCACCTACTTCCCTGTCCATTGCAAGTCGTGCCAGAAAATTGTATAGCGGTAGGTGGTAGCGCTCAAACAGCACAGCTGCTTGTTCTAGCTTTCCATTCTTTACAGCTTCCATGATGGCTTCATCGGTCATCTGCGAGGGATTGGGGTTGATTTCGGGTTAGTTACCGTAGAGCGTGCGAAAGGTTACAAAAGAAAGATAAGTTTTAAAGATCAGTATTAGAATAAGCTCAACTGGTCTGTTTCGTTGGTTATTTTTTGCTTTGACATTAGTTCACCAAAATTAGAAAGTGAAATGCCGAGGAGTCGGATTTTACTTTCTTCCGGTTGTGTAAGGGCCATCAACTCTTTCGCTGTTGCTACAATCACTTCCTCGTTGGCGATAGGTTCATCAAAGGATTTGCTTCGGGTGATCTGCCTAAAATCATGATACTTGATTTTCAAGGTTAGTGTTCGGCCCTTCAATGAATGTTTTTGTAAACGGCTGGCTACTACTGTTCCTAGTTTTTCCAATTGCAAGTCCATCTCTTCTACTTCCGTAAGATCGTAAGGAAACGTATCTTCTGCCCCTACCGATTTTGTTTCTCGATCAGGATGCACTTCCCGATCATCGATACCGCGCACTATTTTAAAATAGAACTTACCTGTTTTACCAAAATGTTTTACTATTTCAGCTTGCGTTAGCTTCTTCAAATCAGCACCTATATGCAGGTTCATGCGTTTCATTTTTTCGGCTGTTACTTTTCCCACACCAAAAAATTTCTCAACCGGTAATGCTTCCACAAATTTTTCGATACGCGAAGGACCAATAAAAGTAAGCCCATCGGGTTTGTTCATATCCGAAGCAATCTTGGCAACAAACTTATTGGTGGAGATTCCAGCAGATGCAGTAAGATTCAGTTCGTCTTTAATAGCTTGTCTGATCTGTTTCGCGATTTCAATAGCTGAGCCAATGCCTTGTTTGTCTTCTGTTACATCTAAAAAAGCTTCATCCAACGAAAGTGGTTCGATGAGATCAGTATAACGATGGAATATTTCACGAATTTTTTCGGAAACTTGTTTATACACACTAAAGCGAGGAAAAATAAAAATTACTTCCGGACAAAGTTGTTTTGCTTTTTTGGATGGCATAGCAGAACGCACACCGAATTTTCGCGCTTCATAACTGGCCGTAGCCACTACACCTCCTCTTCCTTCTGGCGAACCACCTACCACAATGGGTTTGCCTCGGTACTCCGGAAAATCGCGTTGCTCTACCGATGCATAAAAGGCATCCATATCGATATGAATGATTTTGCGAAAAGGTTTTGCTATGGGTTCTTCCACCTTACAAAGTAAAGCAGACTGACTGACAACCCTATGGCAACAATAAAAAGGTGGTCTGTTGTCAGACCACCTTTTTTTATTGACTATAATAGCTAAGAATTAAGCTAATTCGAAGCGGTCAAGGTTCATCACTTTGGTCCATGCTTCTACAAAATCCTGAACGAATTTTTCGTGAGAATCTGCGGAACCATACACTTCAGCGATGGCCCGCAGTTCAGAATTTGAACCGAACACCAGATCAGCACGAGTAGCTGTCCACTTTACTGAGCCTTTTTTACGGTCGCGACCTTCAAATACATCTTGTGCTTCTGACGTTGCCTTCCAAACTGTGCTCATATCAAGCAAGTTGAAGAAAAAATCGTTGGTGAGCGATTCGGGTGCCTTGGTAAACACACCGTGTTTAGAACCATCGAAGTTGGTGTTCAATACACGCATGCCACCCACAAGCACCGATAGTTCAGGCGCAGTCAAGGTGAGCAATTGTGCTTTGTCCACTAATAATTCTTCAGTAGACATGGTGAACTTACTTTTTTGATAATTGCGGAAACCATCGGCAATCGGCTCGAGGTGAGAGAATGATTCAACATCGGTTTGCTCTTGTGTAGTATCGGCACGGCCAGGTGTGAAAGGAACCGTGATGTTGATGCCAGCATTCTTAGCAGCTTTTTCAACGCCTACATTTCCGGCTAATACAATCAAATCTGCAACAGAAACATTCTTGAATTCTTTTTGAATGCCTTCGAGCACATCCAACACTTTACTCAATTGCGTAGGATTGTTGACAGCCCAATATTTTTGAGGAGCCAATCGTACGCGCGCACCGTTGGCACCACCCCGTTTATCAGAACCACGGAAAGTGGAAGCCGAAGCCCACGCTGTTGATACTAATTGAGCTACGGTCAATCCTGAAGCACTGATTTTTTCCTTCAATGTAGCAATGTCCTTATCGCTAAGTTTATGCGTAGCAGTCGGAATAGGATCTTGCCAAATTAACTCTTCTTTCGGAACATCAGGTCCGTGGTAACGTGCACGCGGCCCCATATCGCGATGCGTGAGTTTGAACCACGCACGTGCAAATGCATCTGCAAAAGCATCAGGATTTTCGTAGAAGCGTCTTGAAATTTTTTCATACGCAGGATCAAACCTTAAAGAAAGGTCGGTCGTCAACATCATGGGTGCATGCTTCTTTGATGAATCATGTGCATCAGGCACGGTTCCTGCACCTTCATTGCCTTTTGGCTTCCACTGATGAGCTCCGGCAGGACTCTTCGTTAATTCCCATTCATAGCCAAATAAATTCTCGAAATAGTTATTACCCCATTTTATCGGTGTAGTTGTCCATGTAACTTCAAGACCACTGCTAACCGTATCAGCACCTTTTCCTGAGCCAAAATTGCTCGTCCAACCAAAACCTTGTTCTTCGATAGCTGCCGATTCAGGTTCAGGACCTTTATGCGATTCAGGGGCAGCACCGTGTGTTTTACCAAAAGTATGTCCACCAGCAATCAACGCAACTGTTTCTTCATCATTCATCGCCATGCGTTTGAATGTTTCGCGAATATCTCTGGCAGCAGCAAGCGGATCGGGATTTCCATCAGGCCCTTCCGGGTTCACATAAATCAAACCCATCTGCACGGCAGCCAATGGCTTTTCAAGGTCGCGCTCGCCTGAATAGCGGCTGTTGGGGCCACCACTTTTTTCTAACCAGATTTTTTCAGAACCCCAATACACATCTTGATCGGGTTCCCACACATCTTCACGGCCTCCAGCGAAACCAAATGTTTTGAATCCCATTGATTCCAACGCAACATTTCCGGTAAGAATCATGAGATCGGCCCAGGAAATTTTCTGACCATATTTTTGCTTGATGGGCCAAATCAATCTTCTTGCTTTATCGATGTTCACATTGTCAGGCCAACTGTTGAGCGGAGCAAAACGTTGTTGACCTGCCCCTGCGCCACTCGCTAAAGTTGGGTATGGGCGTATACCCGTAGTCGATATTAATGGGATTGCAATATGTTTTTTGTTTAAACTGTGCG
>JACMLR010000167.1 GCA_014379515.1 Chitinophagaceae bacterium | reverse complement strand
CTCCGTCATCGGTCAGAAAAATCAGTCCTTCAGAACGTTTGTCGAGCCGGCCAATTGGGAAGATCCGCTGCTTGTAGTTTACAAAGTCGACGATATTGGATTTGTCTTTTTGATCTGTTGTACATGTTACCCCCTTCGGTTTATTGAGCATGAGATAAACGGATGATGATTTTTTTCGTTTCAGGATTTCATCGTCAATATGAACGACGTCTTTATCGCTAACGCGATTTCCGCGGGAGGCAATCTGTCCATTTATCGTGACGCGACCCTGTTCGATATAGAGATCGGCTTCGCGGCGACTACAAAACCCTGTATCGCTGATGTATTTATTAAGGCTGGTGTCCAATCGGTACTTTTAGGCCTCAAACTTACAACAAGATGGCTTTGCTGACTTAACATCTTCAGAATCAACGGAAGATTTTCATTAGTAGTCGAATATTATTCCCGCGCATCTTCGTTTTTTCGTGATGGTTGCTTATCTTTGCGCTCCGTTTTCCAAGACGGATAATTCCTGAAGAGGTCAAATAAGGTTTTTGCCTGTGCAAAAACACCTCAAGGGTGAAATATAAAAAGCATTCAAAATGCCTAAAGTTAAAACAAACTCAAGCGCGAAAAAGCGCTTCAAGGTGACTGCCACTGGTAAGATCACCCATCAAAAGTCTTTTAAACGTCACATCCTTACAAAAAAGTCGAACAAACGCAAGCGCGGGATGAGAGTGGACGCAACAGTCCATAAAAGCAATGAAAAGTTCGTGAAGAGATTGCTTCGTCTTAAATAAGAAAGCAATCGATCGAATCTTCAATTATTAATCTACAAATTATTCAAATATGCCTCGTTCAGTAAACGCCGTTGCCTCCAGGGCCCGCCGTAAAAGGATTTTAAAGAAAGCGAAAGGTTTTTACGGTAAACGTAAAAACGTTTATACAGTTGCGAAAAACGTTGTTGAGAAAGGTCAGACATACGCCTATGTTGGTCGTAAACTTAAAAAGCGCGAATACCGCAGCCTTTGGATCGCCCGTATCAATGCAGCAGTTCGTGAAGAAGGAATGATTTACTCTGAATTCATGCACAAATTGACTTTGAAAGGTATTGGCCTCGATAGAAAAATCCTTGCAGACCTTGCGATGAATGAACCAGAAACATTTAAAACCCTGGTTGCGTCAGTTAAATAACTACCACAAAAGTCGTGGAAAATATACAACGCCGGAAGATGAAATCGTCTTCCGGCTTTTTTTGTGCGAAGAATTGTGTAAAAAATTACATTTGTACCCGGTAAAACTTTGAATCACTTACAACCCAGTTGCGATAAATGAATAATACCTACACCGATCTGGTGAAACAAACCTTTAACTTTCCTCAAGAAGGTTTCGAACTTAAGAACGGCGATTTATGCTTTAATGGCCTTGATCTAAAAGCCCTGATCGCCAAGTATGGCACACCAATGAAGCTTACGTATCTGCCAAAGATTGGAATGCAGATCAAGAAGGCGAAAAAGATGTTTGCAAACGCAATTAAACGCCATAAGTATGAAGGCGAATACCATTACTGCTATTGTACAAAAAGTTCGCACTTCTCTTTCGTTGTGGAAGAAGCTTTGAAACACGATATCCACCTGGAAACGAGCTACGCTTACGATATTGAAATTATCAAAAAATTATACGAGAAGAAGAAAGTATCGAAAGACACTTACATAATTTGTAATGGCTATAAGCAGAAGCCATACACTAATAGAATTGCGGGACTTCTCAATACAGGATTCAAAAACGTAATTCCGATACTCGACAATAAAGACGAATTACAACATTATAAAAAGTCGGTAAAAGTTCCATTCAAATTAGGTATCCGGGTTGCAGCGGAAGAAGAGCCTACATTTCCTTTTTATACATCGCGCCTGGGTTTCCGCGCAAGGGACGTACTTGAATTTTATGTCGATAAGATCGAAGGAAATGAAGATCGCTTCCAGTTAAAAATGCTTCATATCTTTTTAAACAAAGGAATCAAGGATGACATTTATTACTGGAGTGAATTGAATAAAGTCATCAACCTGTATTGCCAGCTAAAAAAGATCTGCCCGGAATTAGATTCCATTAATATCGGTGGTGGCTTCCCAATCAAGCACTCGCTCGGCTTTGATTATAATTACCAATTTATGATCAACGAGATTGTAGGTAACATTAAAAAAACCTGCAAGAAAAACAAAGTACCAATGCCGCATATTTTCACCGAGTTTGGTAGTTATACCGTTGGTGAAAGCATGGCCCATATCTATAGCGTAATCGGAGAAAAAACCCAGAACGACCGGGAGATATGGTACATGATCGATTCTTCTTTTATTACCACCTTACCGGATACATGGGGCATCGGTGAAAAATTCCTGATGTTACCCATCAATAAATGGGATCAGGAATATCAACGCGTCGTACTGGGAGGGATAACCTGCGACAGCCACGATTATTATGACTCTGAAGAACATGTAAACGAAGTATTCCTACCGAAAGTCAACGGGGGCGAACCCTTGTTTGTTGGTTTCTTTCATACCGGTGCTTACCAGGATCAAATTAGTGGATACGGTGGAATCAAACACTGCCTGATTCCTTCACCAAAACACATTATTGTTGGTCACGATAAAAACGGAAAATTAACTGACTGGGTTTATGCGAAAGAACAAACGGCACAGAGTATGCTAAAAATTCTTGGCTACTCCCGTTAATAATTTTTCAACATAAGCTTGAGGTCTGATCGAGCAACGCTCGACAGCACCCGTTCCCCATGGTAATGTTGAATCATCCGACCGTTGGTGGAAAATAGTAATCACGGCTTGTGCTATTTTCTATATTTATGATTCAACACACGTCATAAAAATCGACATGAAAAAAATACTATTTGTCCTTTTTGCAATTGTCTTTTCCATTGGTTCTATCAATGCGCAGACTACGGAAGATTCCGTAAAAGCAGTAATGAACAAACTTTTTGAAGGAATGAAAAATTCCGATCCATCACTTGTCATTGCTTCGTTCGGAGACAGTGCAGTTTTGCAAACTATTGCAACAAGCAAAGATGGAAAGACTGCCGTTCGCAATGTGAAGGTGAGTGATTTTGCTGCACAGGTTTCAAAAGCAGCAAAAGGCGCGCTTGACGAAAGGATCGAGTTTGAGACTGTAAAAATCGACGCGAATCTTGCAATTGCCTGGACGCCCTATAAATTTTATTACAATGGTCAATTCAGCCATTGTGGAGTTAACTCATTTCAATTAGTTCGATTCAATGGAGTTTGGAAGATTCAATACTTGATTGATACGCGCCGTCACCAGGGTTGCGAATAATTATCGCTTGACGCGATATTTACGGCTGACTTTAGGGCTATTGAAATATTGATTCAACTCCTCTTCAGAAAGATTGCGAGCGAGTTCAAGTGGGATATCAATTAGTTGGACCTGGGTTTGCTTTAACTCATCTTTCAACTTGGTCGTTTTACGCGAGATTTCCGGATCCTTTTCACCAACAAGTGCATTTTCTCCGAGCATATATTCCAGTCGTTTAATAGATGTGCGGATCATTGCCGCCTGGTTTTGATCGAAGACCTTTTGCGGTGCAACGGCTTCTTTAATTGGTACCAGAGACACACCGACACTCGGTAACACCTGGCCAGTCTTTTTAGTGCTTTCGTTACTAGAAGACGCGAGTACGCTGCCTGTGAGTGCAGTTGTTGAACTCGTGATATCAAACGTTGTCCTCGTTCCTTTCGTTTTCTTGACAGCTTTATCCAATTGCAAAAACGTATACTTCAATTGTAAAATATAACTGCTCATATTTTTACTGATGAGTTTATACTCCTGTATTGCCAACGGATAATTTAAAGCATCCCGCACCGCAATTCGAACATTTGCGGTATCACGAACATTAAAACGGTTTGCTCCCACAAAACTTAGTGTTACCATCTTCACACGCGCAGAATCACTTTCTTTAACGAATTCGAATTGTGGCGACCATATAAACTCATCGTCACAGTGGCGAACAAGTGTTACGTTCTTCAACGGTGTGTTTGCAAAAAATGTTATGTTTTCTATCGGAAAACTTCCATTCTCACAGAGAACTTTGAACGAAACGGTATCACCTTCATCAACTGTCATGAAAGAGCTTACTGTTGGCTTTACTCGTGATGGTATGATCTCGGTATTGTAAAAAACGATGGAGAAGAAAGTATCGATTTTCTCTCTGGGGTTGTCGAGGCTTTGGACGCCAACTGAAACCTTGTATTCATTATCATATCTGAGTTTCCCGGAAAGAAAAAAGGATTTGTCCGCTTTGAAAGTTAAAACTCCGTTGTCTTTATTGATTTTTAATCCGACAGGAGAGTTCCGCAGGTAATAATAAAAACCTGTTTCGTCACGATTAATTTCAAGATTGTAGGAAAGCGTAGAGTCAACGTGAAGATTAAAAAAAGGATTTAGATTTTTTATTCGAAGTGTACTATCTATTACGGGTGTCGGCACCATGTTCGTATCAACAACGACCTTGACACTGTCGCCCGTAACTTGAGAACGCGCAATCAGACTGCTCCCGGTAATTAAAAGAAACAACAAAACGCATCGACGGATACGAGGATTTTGTATTCTCATGTTGGTGTTAAAGTCAAAAGCCGAAGTTAAGGCATAAAAAATAAAAAAACCGCCCCGATCAAGCCGGGACGGTGCAAGTGCTACAATGAATAGATTGCTTCAGTGTTCTCCATAGGCATCACACAAGTCTATTCGCATCTGTTTTAACAATGCCTTATTGAATTGTAATTTGTTTGTTGTTAATCTTCACTTGTTCTTTTTTGGGAAGCAATAATTTCAAAATACCGTTTTCATAGCGAGCCTGGATCTTTTCAGAATCGATTGAATCATCAACCTGGAAACTGCGTTTGAAACTGCGAAAAGTAAATTCGCGACGCAATGTTTTATAATCAACATTTTCTGTTTCTTTCTTTTGCTCGAATCCGATTGAAAGTAAGCCATTCTCTAAGTTGATCGTAAAATCTTCTTTCGTTCTTCCCGGAGCGTTCACCTCGAGATGAAAGGCTTCTGCTGTTTCATGAATATTCATCGCAGGGAAATTCGCATTTTCATCTTTCCAGGTATTGCCCCACACTCCAGGAAAATTGTTGAGTAATTCATCGAAAAGGTTGTCGATGTTTTTTGCGACAGGTCTGTTGTTCAATTTCACCATTGTCATAGCTATAAGTTTTGAAGTGGTTTATTAAATAATTTGCTCCCAAGCTATTCTCAAAGCATATACCAGTGAAGGTTTAAATGACAACGCGTCTTCCAACTCCAACTTTTTGCCGTCATATTTTCATTAGACGGGTTTTTTACCTGTCAATAATTCTTATTTCTCAATTCGAAAACGAAGGCTGAACTTTTTGGTTAGTTTTGCGTTCAATAACTAAACAACTCATACATTATGTATCCCGAAGAAATAGTAGTTCCGATGAAAGAAGAATTGACAGAGAATGGCTTCCAGGAGCTATTGTCGTCATCGGAAGTTGATAACCAGGTAAAACAAAGCGGTACAACCCTTGTGATGATCAACTCCGTTTGCGGTTGCTCAGCTGGTACGGCTCGTCCAGGCGTTTTGATGGCTGTGGCGAACGCAAGTAAAAAACCAGATCATTTAACAACGGCATTTGCAGGTTTTGATGTGGACGCTGTAAAGAAATTGCGTGAGCATTTGTTGCCTTATCCTCCATCATCCCCGGCAGTTGCGTTATTCAAAGATGGTCAGCTTGTGCATTTTATCGAGCGTCATCAAATTGAAGGACGATCCGCTCAAATGATCGCACACAACCTTATTGCAGCATTTGAAGAATACTGTTAGCAGGCTGTGCCTAATTTTACTACAACCCCGTTCCGACGGGGTTTTTTATTAAGTACCTGACCAAAAATGCCTTAGACCTTGCCTTAGGATTTTTTCCCTATCATTGCATCTATAAACTCCGATTAAATACTTCCAATAATTTTTCATGTATCCTAATCTGTATTATGCTTTCAGAGATTTGTTTGGCATAGAATCACCGTGGAATTGGCTACGGTATATTAATTCCTTCGGCTTTTTTGTCGCCATTGCATTTCTTGCTGCCGCATTTATCCTGGTGAGGGAATTGCGCAGAAAAGAAGCAGAAGGGTTATTGTTTGGGACGGAGGTAAAAATCGTCATAGGTAAACCAGCGAGTTTCGTTGAGATTTTTTTAAATTT